>JBMYRY010000595.1:0-2209 GCA_049602795.1 Bradymonadia bacterium | reverse complement strand
GCTGAATGCGTCAAGTAAGCACAGGTACCACTAGCGGTACGCACAACTTTTTCGACATCAGGATGCTCACCGGAAATTGGCGCCGCAACATCATGGCTATGCATGATCGTCCATTGTGGTCGATATTCAATGTCACCTAACGAACTACGAAGTTCACTATGTCCAGGCAGCAAAGCACTCGCTTGGGGCGCCGGAATCGCGAGTACGACGGCCGAATAGCCATCCAATATCCCCTCTGTCGATTGCGCAGCACACATCGTGTCAGCCAGTATCAATCCCGTGACGCGCACGCCAAATCGTATGGTCAGACCGACCTGCAACGCCTTGAGGAGGGCATTCATTGACGCTTTTGGAATCACCATACATGCCTCGGAATCATCCCGCGTGTCGATCAAGCTTGCCTCTCTCCAGATCGCCAACTCAGCACTTTCGGGCGCCATTAAGAAGCTGGGCGCACCATGGTTGAATGGTCCTTCATCAGTACGTCGAGTCGACAGCCGCCCGCCAGCGCCTCGCCCCTTGTCAACGACGCTGACGAGATAGCCGTTTGCTTCTAATCCTCGTGCAACGGTTGTTCCGCACACACCGGCACCGATCACCAAAATCTTTTCAGAGTCTGACATCTCTTCGTTACTCCATGACACGCACCATTGATATCATGTAATCAATCGCGTTGCTCGTCTGTGAAGATACCCCAGACCCCCTAAAGTCTCACATTCAACGCCCAACGCATGTCAGAATAACCGCTAAGTGCCCGCTTTTCATTTGTTTGACCAAGGCATTGAAGCGTATCTTCTGGCTATGCGTTTGGGTATCCTTTCATCATTTCATCTCGTAGGCGCGTCCATGCTTTTGGTCCTAACGGCGGTGGCACATCCAACCAACGGTCATCTCTGCACTGAAATCTTGAATGCACAGGATTGCTTTTTCACCGAGGGTTTCTGCGAATGGGTACAGGGGCATTGCATTTATCGCTGTGACCTACATAACGGTCAAAGCGACTGCGACCAAATTAAGGAGGGATGCAACTGGGATGGAACGGCGTGTATTGAGGTCGGCATCATCGTCGACAGCGGTCTCAGTGCATCCGACACGGGGTCGTCACGCAGGGACACCGGTACGCATGCAATCGTCGATGCGATGCAAACAGACATACTTCAGACGCCCATAGACGCACAGTTCGAGACCGGTGATGGTTTAGTTGACCGTGTCGACTCGGAGCGTACTGACAAAGCCCCTCAGAAAGGCGAATTGGCGACAGGGTGTAGTAACACGTCATCGCCTGCCCTCACATCACCTGTGATGCTCGGTCTGCTCTTCCTAGCTCGGAGAAAAAGAGCATGCTGACACGCCCATCAGGTCCGTCGCGGATTGTTTGTCTGACCGAAGAACCCACCGAGATTTTATACGCTCTTGGCTGCGGAGACCGAATTGTAGGTATCAGCGCATATACAGTGCGCCCACCCGAGGCTCGTCAAACTAAGCCAGTCGTAAGTGCATTTCTCGATGGAAGCGTCAGAAAGATTTGCGCTCTAAATCCTGACCTCGTTATTGGTTTTTCGGACATTCAAGCGGATTTGGCAAAACGACTGATCGCAGCAAATCTAAACGTGCTCATTTTCAACCAGCGTTCTGTCTCCGAGATTCTTACGGTCATCGATCATATCGGTGCAATGGTGCACCGGCATGCCCAAGCTCAGGTACTTATAGACACGTATCGCAGTCGGCTCGATGTCATATCGAAGAGTGCTCGCCAGTTCCCGTTCAACCCCAAGGTCTATTTTGAAGAATGGGACGAACCGACAATTACTGCGATTCAATGGGTCAGTGAACTCATCGAAATTGCCGGAGGCGTTAATGTGTTCTCGGACCGGGCAGAGGGAAAACTCGCCAAAGATCGCTTTGTCTCTACGGAGGAAGTCGTCGCGTCGGCCCCCGATATCGTGTTGGCATCATGGTGTGGTAAGCCCTTCGACCGTCCAGCATTTGAGAGCCGTTTTTCTACATCGAAACTCCCGGCACAACGCCACGAGGCCATTTACGAAATCCCCGCGGAAATTATTCTTCAACCCGGCCCCGCTGCCCTTACGGATGGTGTAGACATGCTTCACCACCTCATCAAATCCTACGCGTACCGATAAAAACTGTTCCTTCATGTCACGCGAAGTCAGTTTCGTGCATCAACTGAATGAACGAGTCATGCGGGAGG
>JBMYRY010000594.1:0-2228 GCA_049602795.1 Bradymonadia bacterium | reverse complement strand
GATAAGTCTGAGATATCGGGGTTCGTTGCTGACAAATTTTCGCATGCTGGGGCGAGTCATATACTGGCCGTGAGTGGGCTACATGTCGTGGGTATGTCTGGTCTGTTCTACGTATTACTCATTCGTCTACTCAGCCTCTTCCCGCTCGCAAATGTTCGATGGATAGCCATTATCAGTGCGTGTGTATTTGCATATACGATGGTTTTGGTTACCGAGGGTCCAATTGGCGCGATGAGAGCATTTACTGGAATGGTCGTAATCAGCCTCATCTCATTGTCGGGGCGACGTCCAAACCCCATCGAAATCTTAGCTCTCGTAGCGAGTTTAATCTTACTTCCAACCCCAACGAGGTGGACTCATGTTGGGTTCCAACTCTCCTTCATCTCCGTATGGAGTATCATCACTTTCACGCAGGTCAATCATCGCTGGCTAACGCCATTAAGTGTGAGTTGGTGGACTACAATTAGCACAGCCCCTCTTCTGGTATATCATTTCGGGACGCTTTCGCCGGGAGGCATTCTGACAAACCTAATACTGGTTCCTTTCGTTACCTTGATACTCATGCCGACGGCTTGGATTGGCTTGTGTTTCTACTCGTTTAGCGAAGCCCCATTAAAGCTTGCTAGCGAGCTATCCCAGTTTTTTCTCTGTGTGCTCGACCAGCTCTATGCTCTCGGAAGTAAAATGTGGATCCTGGGCACGCACAATGCCCCCTTTGTTCTCATGATCTCGATGGCATTCATGCTTCGCCAGTTCCCCATACGCTGGCGTGCCCTAACAATGCTCTTCGCTGTAATCGTGCCGCTGATTAAGCAAACTGATGCTGTCCACTTCATGTCGGTGGGCCAAGGAGATGCAACTCTGATCCTAAGCCATGATCAGTCAGCGATGCTCGACGCAGGACCCGCATTTCATGGTGAGCGGCTCCTTCGTGGCTTGAGGCGGCTTGGAGTCAAGACTCTTAATCTGGTGTCCATCTCTCACCAACACCCTGACCATTTTGCCGGTCTTGAAGCTCTAGTGGGTAGAATCCCCATCAAAACCTTACTTACGCCGAAACAGCCTCGAACAAATCAAGCACTCATCGATCTAGAACAACGACTTAAAAGACACGGCACACAAACAATTCAGGTGGAGACTCAACCATTATTTGTTGGTGAATTCACACTCATACCCTACCCCGCAAACCCGGCGTTATACAGAACCGAGAACGATGCCTCCCTAGCGTTCCTGGTCCATCACCGTTACGGCAGCGTTATGGTGATGGGCGATCTAGAACAGCGAGGAGAGGCAAACCTACTCGCAAAAGCACCACCCAAAGTTGACGTGATACGCGCCGGTCACCACGGGAGCCGAACAAGCACTCATCACTCACTCCTAAACAGGTTGTGCCCAAAACACGTTGTCCTATCACTTGGCCATGAGAATCAATTTGGCTTTCCCCACAAAGAAGTTGTACGTCGGATTGAACGTCACGCGAGCTCACTGTGGCGCACGGATATCGATGGACGAATCACCATCGAGTTGAGCCCCAATCCCAAAATCTATGGGCAACATCAGAGCGCACAAGCGCTCAAAAATATCGAAAAAAGACAGCCCTGTGGTCAATATCCGCCCAACAAGCCTTCTCTTAATTTGTGACGCGCGCGAAAGACCCGACTTTTCACGGTACCAGCAGGCAACCCTAATTTCACCCCCACCTCATCGTAGGTCAATCCGTGATGAATCTTGAGTCTCATGATCTCTTGGCAGCTTGTGCTCAAATCAGCCAGCCCCGATTCAATTAACCGCAATAGTTGATTACACGCCAAGGCTTCTTCTTGGTTAAGAGAAGCATTCCAATGCTCTGGCCTCTCAGCGGGTTTGAGTTGATCATTGTATTCTAGACTTTCTCCATAGCGCCGTCGTCGAGCACGACGATTAAAATTGAAGCAAACATTCTTCGTAATTAGATAAAGCCAAGTTTCGACTTTACAATCCGCCCGAAAGGAATGCCAAGCCCGAGCTGCTCGCAAAAACACCTCCTGACAAGCGTCCTCAGCCTCATTGGGCATGGTGAGCCATTTGCGACATCGATAGAGGATGGTTGATTTCTGACCCCGAAAAATAGCCTCAATCTCACATCCATCTCTCTTATTTCTTGCCCCCTGACCTTTAGGCTTCCCGCACTCGGTTTGTTCATTAAGCTTCATTTTGGTTGATGGTGTAAAGGGTTTGTGTTGGGAAGG
>JBMYRY010000593.1:0-2228 GCA_049602795.1 Bradymonadia bacterium | reverse complement strand
TTGTTGTCAAAATGTCGTTCAACTCGCGCATCACTATAGATCGCGATTTGTATAAGAGACTTAAGTAACTTTGCGACGAGGACGAGCAAATCAAGACGATGATGAGCTAAACGCTTGAATCGATATCGAGCTCGCGACAAATCGATACTGCTGAATCTGCCCCATTCAAGAAACAATAAGCTGGTCACATTTTCAACGAACCAAAGTGCGAAACAGAAGCCGAATCGGGTGTACCATGCCGACTGACGAAGCAGCACTTCAAGTCGAGTCACCACATCATTCGGCAATCCTTCAGGTAATGCATCGGAAGGGATCATCACCCGAGTCAACGTGTTCAGAGTGCGCCATTGGGCGCGTGTAAACCGAAAGTCTCTCACGAATACACTTTCACACCACTCGACACATCGGCATCATTTGGATGATTACAATTCGGGTCATTCAAAGCTACTCCGAGGATCATAGGTGCCAACTTTTGATTGTGACTGATGATCAGATCGACCATCTGTTCTGGTACCCCGGTGTTCTCCAACGCGCTCTTGAGCAGAACTAATCTTCGGTCAAATTGTCCGCGACGGATGTTATGGCGGCGATGTGCGGCTGCTAGACCTCGCCCCTTATATTCGATCTCAATCCCGCATACACGAGCCATTAACTCAAACTCCCTTGCTGCAAGTTGGGATTGGTCAAGACCTAAAAACATAAATCCAATCATTGGATCGGCAAATACCCGGTCATAAAAAACTTGAGAAGCCCGTTCCAACCGTTCGGTCAATGTGTCCTTCATTGTGTTCATGGGTCTAATCATAGGTGAAATCGAATGCACTTGCCACGAAAGAACCCATCGGCGTAGTAGAGAGAACAGTAAATTTAATGAACACTTTGAAAAAAGTGATTCCCCGAA
Organism: Bradymonadia bacterium; assembly: GCA_049602795.1. Lineage (GTDB taxonomy): Bacteria > Myxococcota_A > Bradymonadia > UBA7976 > UBA1532 > JBMYRY01. The sequence goes on along the minus strand of JBMYRY010000593.1, from coordinate 1,327 downwards.
GTTAAAGGAAGTCAGCATGACGACGCACTTAAAGCTCAACCACCGCCTTTATCAACAGACTTTACTCGTCCTTACCATGTTATCAAGCATGCTCACCGTGAATATTTGCTTTGCTCAATCTGCATCAACATACGGTATTCGATACACTCTTGACGTCTGGACGGGCGCAGGCGGTCAAAGCGTTGGGGTCCTGATGCCCCGCTCAGTTCGGCTGACCGGCAAAGATAAAACCGCACAGTTAAAAAATCTCTTTAATCAAATGAAAAGGAACGCTTCCTCTAAATACGGCACAAGCTCAATTGCATTCAAAGAAGATGCCAAACAGGCTGCGCCAGAGGTCTTTGTTTGGCTCGATGAGGCAAAGACCGAACGCCACGCTGAAATTATTGCCGAAGTCGTCTACACCTTCACTGAGATCGGCATTAGCCAGGTAAATTTCCCTAAATTCAAAATGCAGCCGGTAACCCGAGCTGATGTCAACTATGCTGCCTTCAGCCTCTCGCTCCCAACATGGCAAGCGATTGGGCTGAATTCTGAATATATTTGGACACAATTATCGAGCGGGGCACGCATCTCAACGATGACGTACAACCAACGGCTCAAAAAACTTGAGAAGGAAGCGGTAGCCTCCGCCTGGAAAGCCCTGGACATTAGCGATGACGCAGCTTTCCAAGTGCTCACGGCAGCAACGAAATACAACTTTCCAAATCGCAAAGCAAAATGCGTTGCTGCGACAGAATCAGCCGACACCCGACTACGCATCCTCGGCGCTCGATGTTTATCAAACCTAGATGCAAGCGCCTTGAAGACCGTACCGAAGATCCTCAAGGAAATGCTCCTCGAAGATCCGGAGGACGAGGTCCGAGCCAAGACGGCTGAAATCATCAGAAACTCACCACACATCCGCCTTAAACGAATTGCTTTGCTGCGCGACTTAGTCAGCACGGACACCAAGACCGTGCTTGGCACAATCTCACTCGTTGTGCCCATTCAGGGTGACGAAATCACCCAAACTTTACAAAGTCTGAGCACGCATAAAGACGAAACAATCCGCGACGCGGCACAGCAGGCGTTAATTACTCGGAAAACACCAAAAACACTCCTCGCTATCCTCCAAAATCAGAAAACTGTACTGCCCCAACAAGAAGAGATTGCGATGAAGTTATTGTCGGTCGATGAAACGAAGCAGGTAGCGATGAACTTTCTTGCCTCGAATGGGACACCTGCACATTGGGCTGCAGTCAGAAATGCTCTTAAGAACAGTTCTGACAAAGTGAAAATCGAGGTCTTATCCAAAGCACTGTCAAACAAGTCGGAAGATGTATCA
>JBMYRY010000592.1:0-2246 GCA_049602795.1 Bradymonadia bacterium | reverse complement strand
ATAGCGGGTCTCCCCTACCCATCATACGAAAGCGACACATGGGGCGGATTGTTCTTTGGATCGCTCGAGCGTTAAGCGGTGATAGTACGCCGATGATGCTACTCGACCATGATTTCAATCGTGAGTGCTCCGCTCATTCACTGAGTGGGCAAATTGAAATCTCGAGAGGCGGAGAAACCCGCTCTGGGTCGAGTTACCAGGCTATGGAATCGTATTTATTTGAACAACGGGATGCGATGAATCGCTCCTCAACTTATCAAGAGAAGGAGAAAATCGCTAACCGAGCATAATTTGCAGCCGCACATGTGGGGATTTTCGTTCTCACACCCGCGGTTTACTTTAATCTGGTCGGTCACTTTTAAAGTTGTCTGAGTGTGAGTACGGCGCCGTGTAACGGGAGCGCCACGCGATGTCATGATGGGTCAAAACATGGCGTCGCACGCTTAATGGGTGACAGCTCAACGGGTGACCGACCAGAGGGTCTCTTTTGAAAAATCGAAGGTTTGACATCTGGGTGGTGTCAACGATGACAAGGGTAGTTCATCGGTGTGAGGTACACACCTTCGGAGGTTGAATTAGTGAATTCAACTTTTGCGCAAGTCCGGTATAGACCGGGCGAAATTTAGGGCATGGATGCCCGCTCAGATGTTTAGGCAGACCTAGGATCTGAGTTTCACGGAGGGAAAAATAATGGGTATATTTGTAAATACCAATATGCGAGCGATCAATACACAGCGCTCGCTCAATCTATCTAATAGAGGGCTCGATAGAACCTTTGAAAGACTATCGAGTGGCAAGCGGATTAACGCAGCCAAGGACGATGCAGCGGGATTGACAATCTCCAATCGTTTCACAGCCCAAATTCGAGGGCTGAACATGGCTGTACGTAATACGAACGACGGCATCTCACTCACGCAAACTGTTGAAGGCGCGCTGCAAGAGTCGACCAACATTCTCCAACGAATGCGAGAATTGTCGGTGCAGGCAGCAAATGATATCAACACATCGTCTGATCGAGCTGCAATCAATGCCGAAATTCAAGATCTGATCACTGAATTAGACCGAATCGCAGACACCACTAGCTTTAATGACAAGAAAGTCCTGAATGGCGAGTTTATGCAGGGGTACTTCCACATCGGTCACAAAGCCGATGACACCCTTCAAGTCAACATTCGCGACGCTCGAGCAAAAGCATTGGGTCGTTCAGCGATTATGACGACCAGCACCGTATCGACCAACGCGCTCAGTCGTACAGCCGGTGATTTGGTCATTAGTGGTGTAACCATCAGAAGCACAAACGCGGTAGATGATGATTTGTCCACTTCGTATAAGGCAGGCTCGGCAATCTCAAAGGCAGCAGCCATCAATGATATGGCGGCATTCACAGGCGTTGAAGCCCGTGTCCTTGGCACCGAACACACGGCAGGTGCACCGATTGCGGGCGGCACATTGGATTCAACATCCTATATTCAAATCAATGGTGAAATTCTCACTACGTTTGATGTTGCCCCTGATGATGCTGACCACATGCTAAAAGACCAGATCAATGCGGTCGCTGACAGAACAGGCGTCATTGCCTCCTACGATATCAATGGCAGACTTGTGCTCAAAGCATCAGATGGACGAAACATTGAAATTGTCGTATCGGACGCAATCGCAGCAGCTGCCACCGGACTGACCAGCATGGTCGCGACGGCGCAAATCGAACTGTCAAGTCCTGAGCAATATGACCTAAGTGGAGCAAATACAGCATTCCTAGGAACTGCCGATCAGATTGTTGGGGTTGACTCGCTACAATCTATCGATAGCGTTTCCACAACATCGAGAGAGGCTGCTAACCATGCCATCACGATCATTGACCGTGCCTTAGAGCAGGTTTCAAAGGACCGCAGCGCACTTGGTGCATTGCAGAATCGCTTGGAATCGACAGTCAACAATCTGTCCAATGTGGTGGAAAATGCTTCCGCCTCACGAAGCAGAATCATGGATGCAGACTTTGCCTCTGAAAGTGCTGAACTCGCAAGAGGTCAGGTACTTCAGCAAGCAGGTGTCTCCATCTTGGCACAGGCAAATCAAGGGCCCAACATGGCGCTCTCATTACTCGGATAAGGAGGAAGTGATGAGTAACGCACAAACAACAGGGTCAAGTAGTTCGAAGAACGCCAACTGCAACAGTCATTCAACTTCATCATCCGAAGTCGAACGGCTTGTAAAGCAGATAGAGGCAGAAAATATCGCAGCAAGCC
>JBMYRY010000591.1:0-2271 GCA_049602795.1 Bradymonadia bacterium | reverse complement strand
GTCGTACAAGGGCTGACCCCGCGACACATCGCCAACCAAGGCATCGGGACTCGGAGACGCATCGCTTCCCTGATCTGGACTCGAAACGGCAGCATCCATCTCTCCCTGATCCACTGCGGTGATGACCGTTGGATCTGGGTCATCACAAGCAAAAATAAGGAGGGTAACTAGACCGAAAAGGAAGGAGGTCATTTGACTCAGTACGATGCGCTTCATTCCGAGTCTTCACCAGGAGGGGTCTCTGGCGACGACACATCGTTTTCAACCAGTTCGATCACTGCGTTTTTGATATTCGTATAACCGCTTGTTGGCTCCATCGGCGGATCCTCATAACTGGTTAAGACAATATCATCCGTTGATGGAATGAAATTTCTCAAGACCCCAGCGCTGTCATAGAAGTAAAAATCATCTTTTCCACCACCGAGCAGCCCCCACGCATCAATCTCTGCCTCATCTTGAAAAATGGGAAAACTGCAACGGTCCGTTAGATTTTCCACAGGCGCATTTGTTGAGGCGCGGTCGACAATCACGAAGTTTACATCCACATTCATCGATTGAAGTTCGAAGTGCATTTCCTGCAACTTCTCAGTCTGGGCCTGACAGAATCCACATCCCGACCAAAGTAAAACAACCATTGTTGGCTTGCCCCTCAATCCCTCAAGCCCATAGAATTGCTCATAACCACAACTTTGAGGCTGGGCATCACGTAGTACCCAAAAAGGTTGTTCGGCACCGATGGTCGTCGGCTCATCGATGGTCGACCCAGCAAAAGCATCACAGTAATATTCAGATAACTGTGCACCCGTGCACATTGCCGAGTGCGTGGGTGCTTCCACTCGACATGAGAGGTCCGGCTTGTCTCCATCCATAGACGAGCTTGAACCTTCGGTCTCGCCACAGCCGACAAGAATGCAGGTCAAAACCGCGATCGCCAAATACTGACATGTTGCCAGAAGAATTCCTTGAAATCTCATGCCTAGGGCTCCGAAGGCTCTGGAGTCACCGGCGGTTCACCATCATTGGCGATGAGGTCTAACACCGCATTCTTAATGTTTGTGTACCCGCTAGTTGGCTCGATTGGTGGATCATCATAACTCGTTAAGACAATGTCATCAGTTCGTGGGATGAAATTCTTAAGGATCCCGTTACTATCATAAAAATAGAAATCGTCCTTCCGTCCATCTTACAAGCCCCACACATTGATGTCGGATTCATCTTGGAGAATTGGGAAGTTACATCGATCGGTCAAATATTCGATGGGCGGATTTTCTGCCGATTGGTCAATGATCACGAAGTGTACATCCTTACCCTCCGCCTGTAGTTCATAGTGCATTTGCTGCAGCTTCTCAGTTTGCGCCTGGCAAAATCCACAACCAGCCCAGAGTAGAACCACCATAGTGGGTTTGCCATGAAACGCGTCAAGTCCATAGTACTGTTGGAAACCACAGCTTTGGGGCTGTAAATCTTGCAACGCCCAAATCGGCTGTTCGGAACCGATGGTTGTTGGTCCCTCAATAGACGGCCCTCCAAAAGAATCACAATGGAACTGCGTCTCTGAGGTCCCGGTACAGAATTCGGGCGGCGTTGGTCCATCAACTCGACATGAAGGTAGTTCAAACCCAGCATCCATTCCTGCATCGGATTCAACTACGCTCACATCCGGCTCGTCTGTGGCGGCATCGGCAGGGTTGCCTCCGTCCGTACCTGAATCGAGGATGGTAGCATCGTCTGCAATGTCTAGCCCATTGTCGTTCGCAATGGCGATATCAGTCAACGATTGGGCATCTAAGGTTAGGGCGGCATCATTTACTTGCATGGACACATCGACCCTGAGTGATGCATCACCCTCGCCATTGACCGAAATGGGGGTCGCCGTACAACCAAATCCTAGCGTAGCAATGAGAACTGAATGACGAACGAGGTGCATACTTCAACCGGACCAAATCAATAAACTCACCCGACGATATCTGACCACTCGGTTGAATTCAAGCTTGGTTGAATTGGACCCACGAAGCGGCTCTCGGTTCGACGGATACCGACAAAAGATTATCGGAAGTGAATGACCACCTGACATACCCGCTACGGAGCTATCATCACGATCGACAATGATTTGTTTTGAGCACCAGTTTTCGAACACTTGACCCCTGATTGGCGTGGGCGCGCGTTCGTTCCCTGTGATACGGGTTGAACTGAGCTATCTATAAGACGACCCCTGAAGATAGCTAAGCCGCAAGACGTTTCTCCTGAAGAAAAGCGGTCAACCTATCACCG
>JBMYRY010000590.1:0-2271 GCA_049602795.1 Bradymonadia bacterium | reverse complement strand
ATTGCGGTTGGTGTTTCGACTACCTCGAGCGTATATCTCAACTTTCGACGAGGGTTGAGTGAATCAGAATAATGAACAATAGACCCAGGGATGGCGCATCCCGTCATAGCGCCGCTGTTTGGACAGTGAATCGTCAAGACTTCGCCGTCGGCCGTCTCGATCTCCGCAAGAAACCGCTTGTATCGCCTCAGCAGTCTACCTCGTTGCAATGGCAAGGTAATCTTCATTCCTATTTTCCTTCCAAGCCAGCAGTTCCAGAAACTTCGCTTGAATCTTCGCAAAACTCGCACCATAATTAGGGCAACACAAGGATGTAACCATAACCACCAAGGAGGTCGGTATGAGTATGAAAATAAACGGGCCTAGTGGTGCGTCGTCTCGACGCAACCTTAACAAAGCTCAAAAGAATCTCCAGAAGACATTCGCACGCCTCAGCAGCGGACTCAGAATAAATTCTGCCAAAGATGACGCAGCCGGACTCGCCATTGCAACTCGTATGAGTAGCAATTTCAGAGGTTTTGAAATGGCAATCCGCAATGCTAACGACGGCATCTCGATGGCTCAGACCTCAGAAGGCGCCCTGGGAAGCATTACTGAGAATCTGCAGAGGATGCGCGAATTGGCCGTACAGGCAAGCAACGGTACATTAACGAGTAGAGATCGAGAAAGCCTCCAAAACGAGGTATCACAACTCACGTCTGAGATTGACCGAGTCAGCGAAACAACCACTTTCAATGGTCGTCAACTGCTAAATGGTAGTGCCGCAACTCAACTGCAAGTGGGAGCGTCAGCCGGTGACACGGTTCAAATGAACGCGATAGACACCCGCACCAATATGCTGGGTAGAAGCGCCCAAGTGACCGCGACAACGACCGGTTCGGCACTGCAATCGGGAGACTTGGAGCTCAACGGAGTGTCGGTGCGTGCGACAAGCGCCACTGATGATGCCCTGAGCACTTCAATGGCAGACCAAAGTGGCATTGCACTCGCCAATGCAATCAATAGCGGTTCGGCTGCAAGTGGCGTCACTGCAACCGTAAACGCGACCACCGTCACGAGCGGTACTGTGCAAGGTGGTACGCTCGACGCCAACAACACCCTCACGATCAACGATGTTACGATCACCGGTTTCGACGTAAATGCCTCCGATGGTGGGGACGCATTAATGGATGCGATTAACGCAGCAGCGGATGAAACTGGGGTTACCGCATCTCGAGATCAGACTGGAAACCTTGAGTTAGTCGCTCAAGATGGTCGAAATATCGTGGTCGAAACAACGGGAACGGCATCTCAGGTTACCGGACTGTCGGATGGTGTGACCATGTCATCCGTCACCGTGGAGGGATCGGACACGCTCAACATCGGTGGCAACGACCCAACAGCAGCAAACTTAACTGCAGGCACCCAAGGGGCCACACCTGATTCAGCACTGTCCAATGTTGACGTCTCAACGACGAGTGGAGCACAAGACGCCATTGCTAGGATTGATCGTGCGCTAGAAGAGGTCAACAGCCGGCGGTCGGGTCTGGGTGCAATGCAGAATCGGTTGGAATCAACCGTAAATAATCTGTCGGTTGCCTCAGAAAACACCCAAAATGCCCGCAGTCGAATTGCAGACGCGGACTTCGCAAAAGAGACCGCCGAACTGATCAGACAACGTCTACTCCAAAAAACCAGTATCGCGATGAGCGGTCAGGCGAATGTATCCCAACAGGCCGCATTGCAACTCCTGACCTAAGCAATCAAAGGCGTCGTGCCGGACTTCTGAGGGAAGTCGGGCGCGACATTTCTATTAGAACACTGGCTGAAACACGTTCTTCGGGTACCTAGACTTGACGACTTTCGTCAGGCAGTTCAGACTCTCTAGTGACGAACCTTCAGCGGAGTTTTGTAAGCACTAATGTCGAGCCGCATCATTATCTACGGTCTTGCAGGAGTTTGGTGGGGCTCTCTATTTAGCATCCTGCACTTAATCACGACGGTCACGGATCAAACCGGTCCCAAGCTATTATTGGCGAATCTTGGTCTAACTGCTTCAACTGGTGGTCTGGCCGGCTTGGGCGTAGGTTTTTTGTTATCATTCATACCGCCCCAACTCCGGATGATGGAAATGTTTGGTCGATTGAAGACCCGGTTATTTCCGGATGAATCTAAAGCCTTACAGTACCGGAGTCGAAGCGCAGCAACGTGTTGGACCTTACTTCTCTTTCTGGCGTATACACTCAGGGTACTTGCCTGGTTATTCGGCGCCATATTGAAGCGAATTCAGGA
>JBMYRY010000589.1:0-2286 GCA_049602795.1 Bradymonadia bacterium | reverse complement strand
TCCGAGCGAGTGAGTGTTGCCTCATAACCAGGCATATCATCATCGCGCAAACGCTGACCGGATGTACCCGGGGTCGGCGAAGAGTAGTTCTCGAAATATGACTCCCAGTCAATCTGCTCTTTGGCATCGCCAACTTGGTCATTTAACTCGACATCTTTGGCTTCGGTCAGTTTTTCGCGTTGAGCAACTTCCTTCGCGGACTCAACTTTTGCCTCCGATGAAGTGATCTCGCTACTTTCTTCAAGCAGCGGGTTATCCATTAATTCGTCACGTACCGCGTCTATGAGGTCCATCCGAGACAATTGCAACAGCTTGATCGCCTGCTGTAGTTGGGGTGTCATCACCAACTGCTGACTCATCTTCATGTCTAGTCTGAGATCAAACCCCATTTAATCCTCGATCGCTTTTCAATGACTCATCGTCATCTTCCTTACCTAGATAGTGTGCCCGAACAAAGCTATCTTGCAAGATCTTTGCCGCATTACCTTCACAGCATATCGTTCCATTCACTATCACAATGGAACGATCAGCAAGCTTCAACGTACTCAAAACATCATGATCGGTGATGATTACGGTCCGCCCCTGCTCCTGAAAATATTTAATATAACGAGCAACATCTTGACGGTTTTTTGGGTCGAGCATTGCGAAAGGCTCATCAAGGATCAACAACTCAGCCTCTGAAACAAAAAGTCGAGCTAACTCGACAAGTCGACACTGACCACCACTCAATGCGGTCGGAAAATCATCTTTTCGGGAAGACAGTCCAATCTGGGTCAATGCCGCTTCGGCAAGCTGTCTCGCATCCGAACTTCGGCAACCAATCTCTACGTTCTCAAGAACAGTAAGGTCGGGCAATAAAGAAGCCTGCTGGGACAAATACGCCATTCCTTTTCGAGCTCGTCGCCAGAGAGGTAGGTCTGTGACTCGAGTCTCATGCAGAAATATCTCGCCGATTTGGGGGCCCAAAACACCCACCAAACATTTGATTAAGGTGGTTTTGCCTGCACCATTAGGACCCAAGATGCCAAGAATTTCCCCGGCTTGAACATTAAGGGTGATGCGTTCGAATACGTGCCGACGCCCGTAACCAAAACTCAGATCACGGGCACCCAACACAATCCTGTTTTGCATTATGGCTTCACCAATTGTTGAAAATTAATTTGACCTTCAACGTCTTCGAGGACGAATCGCTGAGACTTCACAAAATAAGTCACCTTCTTTGCGACGAGTCTCTGTTGACCCTCGCTCAATGTTAACGGACCCTTGAAAACAAACGTATCCGCCTTTTGCTCCACCCAGAGGTCATGAGATTCTATAGTTCGATCCCGCCAGATAACCTGAACGTCCTGTTGTGCTCGCCAAGTAGTAGGAGTGCCCTCGTCATTATATCTTATTTCCACTCGCCCTGCGCGAAGTCTAAACTCTCCCCAACTCAAACGCACATTTCCGCTCAAGTGGGCCAATTTCGACTGATGATCAACGTCAACTTTGGTCGCGCTGAGTTGAAAAGAACTGTTAACCGGTTTCGCTGGTGCCGTTAAAACCAATGCCGACACACAAATCACTCCGACGAGTATGTTCACCTGAACCCCTCAACATCTATTCAAGTAACCAGACCCATTGTTCAGCATGATTACTGATCAGGGTCTCAAGACGATCATGTGACCATTTTATGGCATCGGCGTCATCAGGAATCTCCTCAACATGAACATGATAGCGCCCATCATTGGCTCTTAAATTGTAGACGAAGACACACGAACACCCGGTGAGCGTCCCCAATCGACCCGCAATCGTGCTACGCCTTACCTCTCGACCCAAAAAACGCACGACATGACCCGCACGCTTGCTTGGAACGTCCATAAACAATGCAATATTACCACCATCCAAAAGCTCTCTGACAATTCTACGTGCTGCATTGGGAGTATCAATGACCCTAAGCCCCACTCGGGCACGTTGCTCTTGAATCCACCTATTGATCAAATCGTTCTTGCCGAGCGTCGACACCGCACTGAAAACAAAACCGGAGCGGACCAGCGCAACACCCATCGCTTCCCAATGACCCAGGTGAGGCAACAATACAAGCGTCCCTCCGGGTCGGTCGTCTAAGGCAACAAGCTTGGATAATACTGCGTCATCGATAGTAACAAATTGACTGGTTCGATTAAGCCTAAGGGCCTCAAACGCTCGGCGACCTAGATCTCGCCAAATTGCAGATACGGCTACGGGTTTTACGTGCTTGAGCGCATGTAACCGGCGCCCAAGTTCATTTCGTTTAGGATGAAACCA
>JBMYRY010000588.1:0-2288 GCA_049602795.1 Bradymonadia bacterium | reverse complement strand
ATACCCCAGATTTGTCTCTAGCGCTAATGCACCGACAGCGCTATACCCAGTTTCAAGCTGACCGTTGATGACCGCGCTTTGTACTTGTTCTACGACCGTGCTCGGGTGTTCCTGCTCCATACATCCACCCAACAGCAAAACGATTACTAAACAATATCTCATCGGCACCCTCTTCTGATTCTATCCGACGTTTTTCGCCCGATTATCCATTCTAGATCAGACCTATGTGGAGATCATCCACTAATCCAACAAAGGACGCACAGCCCGGGGCGAGAACAGCCAAAAAGACAGCCTCGGATGAAGTTACTCCTCCATCAAAACGGCATTCTGCCCAAGATAAAACAACGCGTCTTCTGTCTGTACGATGAGGTCGTCCTGTGGATTAATTAATTCCTCGCCCTCGTTCTGACGGACGCCTACCACCATGATTTGGTGCTGAGTTCGTAAGGTGTCACACACCGCTCGAAAGGTCATCGGTTCGGACATGTTCGCCCACTTACCGACAAACAAACTGTTTTCACCGAAGGAAGCAAACCGACTAATGACCCGAGCTGTTCCATGCATGGTCATCGCGTGTGACATCAGTGAAAAGCCTAGCTGATTCGTTTCCACAACTTCGTCGACGCCCGCAGTATACAAATGAGCCGAATTTTCATCATCTAAGACTTCGGCAACCATAAAGAGCGGATGTTGCCGATGTTCGACTGGGTACTTATTCAAATAAGAGCGAAGTGTGAAGGCTGTGAGGATTGTGGCCGCATCAGCCTGTTGAGGCGACACGGTTCGGGAAGCGATCAAAATCACTCCTGTTGCGTACTCCAAACGTAGCTTGTGTAACTCGCTCTCCTTGTGGGGATCTCCAATAATCCACTCAAAATCGCCGGGCACTGAATCTGGACGCGCGCCAGGCCCAAACAAGAGTACTCTCTGGGACGCGTCAAGTTCATTCAATAAGGTTCTCAGAAACATTTCCGAGCCCTCTTCGTATCCGCAGACCACCCAGTGGTTGATATGTCTACTCATTCGAAATTGTTCCTCTCGTAACTTCATCAAGGCAGCAGGCAGCGTGTGTCCGACAATTGAGGCAAAGAGACCTAAATTAATCATACCAATCAGCATCAAGATGCCTCCGACCACACGCCCCAAACCAGACACTGGCGCAATGTCACCGAAACCAACGGTCGTGACGGTGACCAATGCCCACCACAATCCATCGGCGACGGAATTCATGTTCGGATTATGGTCTACTTCAATACTGGACGTGATGAGGCCTCCAAGCACCGTCGTAAAGCCTATCATGATAAAAGCCATGTAAAACTGAAGCCTATTTTCAGCAAGTGCACGCGAGAGGCGCACAAATGGATTGCTATATTTAAATAACTTAAAGCCTCGCAAGAGTCGCAGTAATCGAAGTGCCCTCAGGCTTCTGAGTTCAGGTAAAAACGCGAGAATGGTCACCAAATCGATGATGATCCATGGTGTAAAGCAGTATCGAATTCGCCCAGAAATATGGAGCCAAAGACGTCGACCGTAGTGTTCATCAAAGAAGTCGACTCGTGGAGGGTGGAAAGAGCCGATTCTCAAACAGACCTCGAGCGCAAAGATCCAAAGTAAGAACGTATCAATCGCCTCATATTCTCGGATGACGGGATCGCTCGGTCCGGCAGTCAACTCCAGTGCGAGCAAAACAATGGACCCAGCAATGAGGAAAGAAACAATAGACTCCGTCACATCGCGGAGGCGCCCACTGCCATGAAAGACCCGATGTATAAGACTGCGCTTAACCATACCTGTAAGTTTATCCGCAACCCTCAGATTTGTATTTCTTTTTGCGTTCGGGCTCTCAATTCCATTACGTCACGGGGATTATTAGAACCACTATGCCGCTCGTTTGGGTCGCCTCAAATGTCACTCCACTGCGGATAAGTACGCATTTAGACCCGCTTTTTGAATGGGGACCAAGGAATTCGACGAATACCATTTGCACCGACAACTACAGTTCTGGCAAAATAAAACGGGATGTCTGGGTGTAGGCTACCGTCTTTGCCCCGTGCCTCTTGAACAATGAGCGTATCATCAAAACTTTCGAAATGAGCTTTCTATGCGACGACTATGCCTCTTCATCGCCCTATTGATAGTCTGTCAAGCGACCGTCTCCAATGCCTTCATCACGCCGTTTGGTGAAAGAGTAGATGATGCCATCAGTCGCGGTCTTGAGTACTTGAGAGGCCAACAGAGTGCCGATGGCGGCTGGGGGAGACCAACAGGACTCGTTGCTCTATGCTTTC
>JBMYRY010000587.1:0-2293 GCA_049602795.1 Bradymonadia bacterium | reverse complement strand
CGAACCGTCGTCCACAACCAACACGTGCGCTGATGGAAGCGATTCAAAAATGAGCGGCAACAACAACTCGAGGTTCTCGCGCTCGTTATAGGTCGGAACAACAATCAGGGGTCTGTGCATGCGTTTACCTCTGTACCTTGAGTGGCTCTATCTGCTAGTCCTCCGCAGACGAATATTCAAGAAAAAAGGAACCTGAAGGCTATTTCCGGCTCTCGGTCGGCTGCGTCGTTGTAGCAAGCCAACCGAACGGAGTTGAAGGCGTCCCGGTGGAGATCCGGAGCATTTAAAGCTCGCATCACCGAATCAGCAATTGCATATTCTAAACGCGGCGCCATAACAAACTCTGGAAATTCAACTCGATCCAAAATCAGATTGGGCAAACTCAGGTGCTCAGCATTCATAAGAACTCGACCCAAAAGCCGCGTCAATCTCGTGGGATCACACATCGTAACAGGCATACACCCTCTTAGCGCCGAATGGAGTGTGGCTGTGCCCGGATGAACCAAACTAACAGTTGAGTGGCTTAGTGCTGAATCCGCGTCCGTGGTGATGGATATAAACTCTCGAAACTCATCAAGGTAACGAGTGAGCAACGCTTCAGGTATTTCCTTCGACCGCACTAAGTTAAATCCGGTGCCAATTCCTCTTTCGTGTAATATTCGGACAACCTTCAGCATCGAGGGTAATGTTCGGCACACGGTTTGAACGCGGCTGCCGGGCAGGATAGCAATATCATCTACACGGTGTCCACAGAGCGGTCGGTGTTCAGCCAAAGGATGCCCGAGCCATCTCGCAGCAACACCTCTTGATCGGTACCATTGGGTGGAAAAGGGAAATAGACATCCAACATAATGCGCATGCGCAAGGGCTGCCGAGCGCCACGGACGCCAAGCCCATGCCTGCGGTGGTGCTAGATAAACGACTGGCACATTTAATCGCTGAGCCTTTTTCGCCAGGCGCAGGTTAACCTCTGGATAGTCACACAAAAGCAACGCGTCCACCGAACCTAACTCTGAAACCAACTGACGATAAGCGCGCAGTGTTGGGGCGAGACCTCGCAGAGCCTCCGTTGTACCGGTGACCGAAAGACCGTCCCGCTTACACACGAGTTCAAGCCCCGCATGCACAAGTGATTGACCCCCCAAGCCACGGCAGTGTACGCCACGCTCAATGAGATAATCGAGGAATGGGCGAATAATTCGGTCACCCGACACTTCCCCACTACATACGAGCACATTACGCAATTTGGACACGTGCCTTAATCGCCTGTAGCACCTTGGTTACTTCACCAACGTCGTCTAAAGTCGCCACAGAGGATGTATGACCACTCAAGGCTTTACCAACAGCCTGCCACTGTGACGCCATGAGGTCACCGCTCGGTGCAACAAGGTCAATGGAGGTACTATCCCCGGTGATGGTACGAGTAAGCTTGTCCCCCAATCGCCAAATCCACGTCACTTTACACCCATTCGCTGAGACCGCTTGGACCTCCAAACACCTGTCGGTCAGCTGCACCGCCTCCACGCTATCCACTGCCCCCCCTAAGAAAAGTGCCAAATCCAGGTCGTGTACGCCGCAGTCACATACCAAACGCCACAAATCATCAAACCCTGACTCTTCGCGAACCACTGTGAGTGTTCGAGCCCCATTCAGCTCATGCAATCTAGGGTGAAATCGCATTTGATAGCCTACGGCACCAAAAACTCCTGCTTTCTCTCGAGCCGTCGCTAGGTGTCGCCACTCATCGAGCACAACTGTCACCGGTTTCTCAGCAAGAAATGGAAGGCCTTGACCACACGCCTCTTTGACTAACTGGGCAACCCGTTGCCACGGCGTTGCCAAGATCATGAGATCTGCTTTAATTTCGCCACTCCAACTCGTCCAGTAGGGCGCATCAAAGTCCTGCCCCACTTTTCGAGCGCGCGACTCATCGGGATCAACCACGGCTGCTAAGGTTGACCAGTCAGCCTTGACGACTTTGTCGCAATGGATTCGCCCCCATCGCCCAACGCCTACAACAACAATTCGCATCAGTGTTCTCCTCGCTGCATATCTAGACAACTGAAACGCGAACGTCAACATCATCGCATCGCCTTGTTTCGACGCTCGGTCTTGGCTATCTTTGTGACATGAACATACGAATGATTTCACCCTTAATGGTATACGTCAGCATGCTGGCGATTGGCTGCGCTGGTCCAGATACACCAGACCTCGCAGAACGAGATGGCTACCTTGACGCGGAACTCGCAACAGATGCCAACCAAACACAGGACGACATGGCGGCTTTGACTGA
>JBMYRY010000586.1:0-2295 GCA_049602795.1 Bradymonadia bacterium | reverse complement strand
AAAGACCCGCTCAAGCCGCTCTCGTTGGAGTCTTTGGCGACAGGCAATCATCACCTTTCGACCTTGACCCGTAACGTCGCGAACAAACTCAATTAATGGGCGAAGTGGCTCCCGCTGGTTTCTGGCATCTTGCAACGCGCTTTTGAGGACTGATATCTGGGGCGTTTGAAAGCGAATCGGTGCGCCAGACATATCCTCTTGGAACTCGAGTAGATGACAACGTACCTGTGTAAATGCTGCCATCCTGTCAATCAACTGGTCGTTCGCCAGATAGTCCCGATGTTCCTCGACTACGAGTTCTCCTTCCTCCACAGACCGCTCTCTCTGAGCCACCGTTCGGGTGTGATGTGTCATCCAGCGCTCCGTACAGCCAGATGGGTCTGTCCAACACACGAGCGTATCTTTAGGCAAGTAATGAAAAACTGAATCAAGGTGCTCATAGAAAAGAGCCCGAACAGCCTCCATACCGACGAACGGAATACCCTGCATGAGATCATCCAACAGTGGCTGAAGCTTACGGGTCGGAATCCCCGATCGGCCAGCTGCTGCGAGAATTTCTCGCTTCGTGCGGTGTTGAGCTTCCGAGGAAAAAGTTTCCTCTCGGGCAGGAGGAATCACCAGGGTCTCAACACTCACGCCGATGCCGCGTTGAGTATTTGGATCAAAGAGGAGAATACTTTCGACTTCGTCTCCCCAAAGCTCAATCCGTGCCGGAGATTTGGCGCCGACTGGATACACGTCGCAAATGGAACCTCTTAAGGCAAAGGTACCTTCATCCTCAACTGTGGGTACAGATAAGTAGCCTGCCTCAACTAATTGCTCCGCGAAGGCATCCCGGTCGATCATCTCTTCCTGACTGAGTAATTGCGTTCGAGCATCGAATGCTAAGCGCGGTATGACTCTGCGACGTATCGCATCAGCACTCGCCACAGCAATCACGGGTTTCTCACTCCAGATCAGAGTCGATAGCGCCGAATGCAAACGCATGACGGTATGGCGTTGAGAACCAACGTGGGCAACGACGGCAGAATCAAAGGATGGGATCTCCACGATCGTATGTGTCGTCCCTAAGAAAAATTCTAGATCAGTGCGCCACTGCTCTAGCTCAGTCTCATCCGAAACAATGACGAAACCGTTGCGACTGCTATTTTCACCCAACACTCGAGCCACGACGTGCCTCGCAAATACGCCGCTCAATCCGAAAATGTCGGTCAACGCCGACTCTTGAAGCCGCTGCCTCAACTGCTCAAAAGGATAGCGATATAGGGTCTGGGTATCCACGGCTAAAGGACCTATTCAAAATACATCAAACGAAACGCCTCGTCGGCTTGCACATGTAAAGGCGAATCTGGATGATAATGTTTCGCCGAGAGCCCCTCTCCCACAAAAAAGGACAAAAAACAAGTAAAGAGTAAAAAATTTAAACACTTACACGACATGATGAACGGTTCAAGCCCCAATTGGATACCGGTATTATCAGGTGTAATTCGCGATGATGTTGACACTATTCGCCATGGGTCTGTAGCCTGAAGACGCTGAGGTGTGCCATATGCATACCGACGGACATTACGTTTCCTCTTTTAAGGAGAAAAAATGACGCTTCGAAGTATGTCGGGTTTGTTCGGACTAATTTTGCTCACGCTCGCCTACGGTTGTAAAGAAAGCGATGACTCGTTTTCGAGAGGTGAGCCAAATTTGACGGTACGCGCTGCTGGTCCATGCGGTATTAACGCATCGCCAGTGATTCCCGAATCAGAGTTCACCTCGGGCAATTACAGTGCGACTGCTCGTATTACGGTCACGGGCACAGACGCAAATAATCCCGGGGACTTGCTCAGCCCGTCGGCAAGAGTCGTTCTTGAATTCGTCGATGAAAACCAGAGCCTGATCGCGGGCTTCAAGAGCACGCAAGGCCTCGATTCCAAGAGTAGCGAGCTCGCCTTTTCTGGGCGCACTGCTGAAGACGAACTCTTCTGTCTTGGGGCCGAAGATGTGTGGATCCGTGCTGTAATTCAGGATTACGAGGTCAACCGTAATGGAGCGACTGAAATTGTCACGATCACCTCCTCGTCGTTTCCAATCCGCTGCTTAGAACCAGCGGACTACCAAGCAGCATGCGATGGCGCCGTCTTGCCTGACCTTGGCGTAATGCCAGATGCCGAAATCCCCGAGAATGATGCAGCGCCGATGGACCGTGAACCGACTTGGTCACTTCAGTTTGTGCCTTCAAGTGAGACTGACTTGGTCATTGGTATCCGCGATAGCGGCGGTGGTCGTCCAGACCGCGTAACCCTC
>JBMYRY010000585.1:0-2305 GCA_049602795.1 Bradymonadia bacterium | reverse complement strand
GAAGTTGTTTCAAACTCTCCTGAACATTTTCAGAGACGGCCGCGTGGTTTGCTCGGGTGGCAACTGATCTCATAAAGACCTGAGGCTGAGATGCAGCATTCATTCGAATGCGATCGCCCAGAAGGGCACCCCCAGTTTTACGCTTGGAAGGGTCCACGGAAAGCACTGCAATTGATTTGTCTGGTGCTTGCCGAATAAATCGCCACAAGAGTTCATCCGTTAATGATGATTTTCCTGCCCCACCGACTCCGGTGATACCGAGCACGGGGGCTGCGTTGGCGGCGAGCGTTTTGTTTGGCGCCTTATTCTGTTCCACCAAGCTCAGGGATACGCCCAGGCGTTCGGTGCCCTCGGGCAACTGAGCGTGGAGCACTGCGCGCTCACATCGTAACGAACGAGTGGTTTCTAGCATGTGCTTGATCATGCCCACTAGACCGAGTCTGCGCCCATCTTCAACAGAGTAAATTTTGCGTACTCCGTGAGATTCGAGTGACTCAATCTCTGCATCGGTGATTGTCCCACCACCGCCTCCAAAGACTTGAATATCAGCTCTGCCATTCGCCCTCAATTGATTGACCATGTAAGTGAAAAACTCCATGTGTCCGCCTTGATAGCTCGACACGGCGATGCCATCGACATCTTCTTCGAGAGCAGCTTTTACAATTTCATCCACGGAGCGGTCATGACCTAAGTGAATAACTTCAGCGCCCTCAGCTTGCATGACTCGTCGCATAATGTTGATCGCGGCATCATGACCGTCGAACAGACTTGCTGCCGTAATAAACCGAACTTGATGTTCCTGTTCGTTGCTCATACTCATTAATCTTGGCCTTCCGACTTTAAGTCTTTCGTCATTTTCACGCTCTTTTGAGCGTCTTGCAACCATCTCAGGACTCAAAGTGCATTCTTTGGAGCGAAGAGTCATATTTTTATTCTTTGTGTCCGGAAATCGTCTGACTACGGGAAGATTCGGTGGACTTTTTAATATCCGAATATAGCCGATCACCGTACGATTTTAGAGGGTGTAACAAAACCGTAAGAAAATCACTGAAATATGTCGCCCTAAAATGTTGGACTTCACTTCTGACGAATGGTAAATCGGCTGCTAGCAGAGAGGATCATTTCTGCACTCATCTTTACGCAAGGATGAGTCTGATTCTTCTCCGCTGGCTTCAGGGTTGGTGTGCGAGCGCAACTGGGCACAGGGTGATTGCACGCCGTTCAGCATAATGGGGTAGCGATAGCGATGAGCGACGCGAATAATGAGTCTCCGAAGACAAAACTGTTTGTCTTCCCGTCTTGGCATAACCAGGTACCTGCCGTAGTATTTTTGGTCTTGGGACCATTGGCTACGTTGTTTGCAATCTTTGCTGTGTGGTATTGGTTCTCGCCGAAATTCACCGATGCGGGCTATATGCCCGAGCAACCGGTACAGTACAGTCACGAACTGCATGCTGGTCAATTGCAGATCGATTGTCGATACTGTCACGTTGGCGTGGAGAAAACCGCAAAGGCGGGCGTTCCTCCAACAGCAACGTGTATGAACTGCCACACCAACATTAAGACAAAAAGTCCCAAGTTGGAGTTAGTTCGAGAGTCGTACGCCAAAGACACCGCGATTCCATGGGTCAGAATTCACAAGATCGCGGACTATGCATACTTCAATCACAGCGCACATGTGAGGGCGGGCGTTGGTTGTGAGAGCTGCCATGGACGCATTGATACAATGGTTGAGGTCTATCAGGAAGAACCGCTGAGCATGGGCTGGTGCTATGAATGTCACCAGGCTGGTCAGGAAGCCTATCATGCGGAGAAGGCGGTTCGAGAACTGCTCACGGCGGACTTACGGTCTAAGCGGGATAAGCTTATGTCAGACGCTGTTGACGGGGTGCCCTTCACGGATGGACCAAGCTTCCTTAAGCAGCAGGATGCCCGTGAGGAGATTAAACGGCTGAACTCCCAGATACGTGCCACGGAGCGTTCATCACGACAGCTGCAGAAGTTGAGAAAGTCAGTGACCGAGCAAAAGGCTCTCCTCGCCGGCGGGACCGTGGACAGTGGACTTCGGACTCTAACCGAGAGGCGCATTGCTGAATTGAACACAGAGATCAAAGCGATTGAGACTGCACTTGGCAAGACAGCTGGCCCGGAACTTAAGACGCTTGAGGAAAAGAGTGACGCGCTTTTCAAGAAATTTGTCGCAACTGCGAACTTGCGTCCGTCACACAAGGTCACGGCCATGGGCTACACACTAAGCGACGCGGATTATAATGAGATGAAAAATCGTCATCAAGGTGAATTGGTG
>JBMYRY010000584.1:0-2308 GCA_049602795.1 Bradymonadia bacterium | reverse complement strand
CTGGTGTCTTAATGTTCTTTGTTACCCCCGATTGGGCTGCAATGCGAACATTGGAGACCACTGTGATGCCATGCGTGATCCCTGTTTGCCCACCGATGATGACGTCATCACCAATGACGACACTTCCGGCGATGCCAACTTGTCCGCAAATGGTCACTCGGTCACCGATTTGGGCGTTGTGTCCAATTTGAACTAGATTATCGAGATGCGAATGAGAGCCTAGACGAGTTGAGCCGATCAAACCTCGATCGATGCATGAATTTGCCCCCACTGACGAATGGTTCCCAATCTCAACATAGCCTAAATGAAACCTTAGATTGTGCTGATCCACATTGAAGCCAAGGGCGCCAATCACCGCCCCCGCACCAATCCGGACATGGCTGCCAATTCGAGTGTTCCTGTGAAGCACGGCACGACTGTGAATGATTGAGTGTTCACCGACTTTAGTATGCGGTTCGATAACGCTACCATCATGGAGTTGTACATTAGGACCAATGATGACATGAGCACCCACAGAACAATGAGCGCCGATATGAGCCGTTGGGTGTATCTCGCTGCTAGGATCGATACTTGCGGTCGGGTGGAACGTACCGTAGGCAACAGTGTTCGCCTGGTTGAAATACCTCAGAAGTTCCGTCAACGCGGATTTTGGGTCGTCAACAATGATCTTGGGGATCCCAGATGGAACCAATGCTGAGAGTTCCGGTACGACGACACATCCGCTAATGTTCGCCCGTTCAGTGAGACGGAGATATCGCCTCTCGAAGCAGAGCACGAGAGTATCGTCTGAATCATCATGTGGCGAACCAAGATGAGAACACGCTTGCTCTCTCGGACCGACATAATCAGCACCAAGGTGACTTGCGATGTCGCTGAGATAGAAGCGCTTGGACAGTAGCACTACCTTTATTTGCCCTTGCCGGCGTCGAAGAGTCTGATCACCTCATTGGTGAGATCATGTTTGCTTGGTGCCCATAGAACGCGAGATTCATTACGTTCCAGAACGGCAGCGTATTTACGCTCCTTACCAATCTTTTCGACGATTTTTAGCATGCGGGCGAGCAGTTTATTTGTGAGTTTTCCTTCCTCGGCAGCAAGCTCCTTCTGAAGACTTGCGTACGTCATTTGCAGTTCGCGAAGTTGTTGACCAAACTCTGCTTCTTTTTGGCGAAGCACATCTGCCTTCATAAATGCGCGCTGCGACTCAAGACTTTGCTGCAGAGTCTTGAGTTGCTTTTGTCGTTCGTCTAGTTGCTTTTGTCGAGCAACTTTCATTTTCTCCAGCTCTGCTTTTGCAGCTTTCCCTTCGTTGGTTTCCAGCAAGGCACGCTGTAAATCTACATAAGCGATTTCGCCTTCAGCCAATGCTGGCGAGATCCAAATCGAAAGCACGGACATAAGAATCAAAAACATACGAATCATTATTAAAACTCCTAGAAAAAGTTGCCGATAGAAAACTCAAAAACTGAACTTTGTTCATCATCACGAGGCGACAGCGGAAAACCCCATTCAAATCTCAGTGGTCCCATCGGGGAGAACCACCTAATTCCAAACCCCCAAGCGTATCGTAGGGATTCAAGCTTAGTGTCAAAGGAGTCACTCACTTGAAATGCATTGCCTCCATCGAAAAAGAATACACCACGAACCTGGACTTGTTGAAAGATAGGATATTCAATTTCGGCGTTCATCAACAATTGCTCTGTACCACCTTCGTTGATGCGATAGCTTGTCCCATAGGGGATACCACCACTGATGATGGACATCGTCGGGCTCAGGCTGTTGCGCTGAAAACCGCGAACCGTGAGTGGTCCGCCCACAAAGAAGCGTTCAAACAGGGGGACACCGTTGTCGCCGTGTCCAAAAATCCGCCCCCATTCAGTTCGTAGCTTTGCAACAACCCCCAAACCGAGACCGTAATAGAAGCGACCTTGAGCACGGTATCGCGTGAATTCATTCTCGGACAGAAGGAAGTCAGGGGCGTGTTCGGCAGACGTTGTTAAGAATACACCGTCTGTAGGAAAGATTCGGTTATTTCGAGTATCAAAGGAGAGCCCAAGTCGAAGTGAACTCGTTAGACCACTGCCGTAGATGGCTAGTCGGCTATCATCGGGTGATACGCCTGAGAAACCGCCCGCCTGAACTTCGACTTGCTCTAATTTGTAAGTACTGGAAATTAACCAATCATCAGTGAGCGGGTACCCGAGGGTTAGATCGCCACCAAGGCTTTGACGGGTGAAGTCAGAGAACACATTTTCGAATCGGTACAGGTTCAGACCAAAGTTTACAACAGTGTCGACAAAATAGGGCT
>JBMYRY010000583.1:0-2312 GCA_049602795.1 Bradymonadia bacterium | reverse complement strand
ACGAATCCTTAACATATACGAGCCCGGGGTGAGTGCGTCGATCATCCCTGGGGTTATCCCTCGAGACTGCCAATCCCGAACAGTCATGATGCCGTCAATTTCTTCACATTTAGCGAGTTCGATTTGGACATGCGGCCGATCTGTTCGAACTGCTAATCTTGAACGACCCAGTTCGAGATTTGGCCAGCGCTGAAAGTCACGAATTAGTCTTTCACTCTCAATGAGCCGTGACGGAGATGCTGTCTCGCTTAACTCCACTTTGAGTGCAGAGCCGATTTGATTGACGAGTGTGCGGGTGTCACCAGCGCCACTGAGTTCGCGCTTTGCTTTATGAATGACTGATGTAAATAAATGGTCAAGTTCGCGCTCAAGACGTTCGAGTTCACGTTGCTGTTGCCAGACTTCGCGCTTAGACTCTAGGCGAGACCATGGGGTAATTTGTTCGCTCGCTTCGTTCACTGACCTGCGAACATCTTCGACATCGTTTCGAGTTTGCCAATAACTCTCAAGCATATCTGTGGTTGATTTGGTGGAAGTACGCGGTGCATCTTTCGGTCCTAGGTTACTCTCAATGTAACCTTGAAGTTCTCGATAAAGGTCCATCACGCTTCGATATCTCAGTGTTTGGTCGCGTTCTAAGCATCGACTGGTGATTTGCTCTAAATGTTCGGGAATATTTCGTCCTGGAGTACGTTGACTGGCTGGAATGACCGCGGTCCGAAGCATACGTTGTACGATGGTACGAATATCTTTACCAGCATAGGGGCGGCGCAGGGTAAGTATCTCGTAGAGAATTGCACCAAGAGCGTAGACGTCGGATTGTTCTCCCACTAAGTGCAATTGACCAAGTGCCAATTCTGGAGACATATACCCAGGAGTTCCAATGGCTTCTCCTTGGCGCGTTGTCATTCTGCTTGTCTCATCTCGTACGCTTTTGACTCTTCGTCGTCCTTCCTCTGGATTCTTTTCGAGTATTTTTGCTAGTCCCCAATCCATCAGAAAAACTTCGCCAAATTCTCCAATCATAATGTTGGATGGCTTAATATCGCGGTGAATCACGGCCCTTGAATGGGCGTAGGCAACAGCCATGCAAACCATTTGAAAGGTTTGAAGCAATTTACTCATTGTGAAGCGAGCGGTAGTCGCAGGATCTTCGGCTCTCAGGTTCTTGAAAACATCGTGCAGGGTAATGCCTTCTACTTTCTTCATTGAGAAATAGAGTTGTCCATCCTGGGTATTGCCGAGGCTATAGACCGGAATAATATTTGGGTGCTGCAACTGACCGGTGACCTGAGCCTCTTGAATAAAGCGAGATTGCCACGCGTTTGATTTGCTCTGTTCGCTGAGAAGAATTTTTACCGCAACTGGTCGCTCTAGGTTGACGTCGGTCGCATCAATAACTTTACCCATGCCTCCGCGTGCAATCTCATTTCCGAGTTCGTAGCTGTCTATTCCGGTCGGAAACAGTGGGACGAGTGGTTGTTCTATTGTTTGGAGCAGACGTGTGTTGACCGGAGTGTCAAACACTGCTTTCGACACATCTTCATCGAGTTTTTCGAGCACGTCGCTTAACTGGCGTCTAGAGATGATGCCGAGCTGAAGCATCGCGTCTTTAGCACTGACAGAGGAATTCTTTCGCGCGTGCTCGATCGCTTTCACAGCGTCATCGGTTAGGTTGTAGGTTAACCGTACCTTCTCAATCAGGGCTTTATCGTTCATAGACGCTGGTGATTCATCTGAATTAGTGGTTGGTGTAGCCATTCACGATATCGAGTAGTTCTCCATCGGAGAGTACCTTGCTTCGTTGCTTCGCAATATCAAGGATATGTTCAGCTAGCCCTGCAATGGCAGTGATGTCATTTTCGGACAACCAATACAAAACATTCGACAGTCCACTCATATGCCCAACTTCGATGGTTTGTTTTTTCCCAAATAATCCTGCGGGCACGCCACTGTAGATGCGATCAGCAAGCCAATCATCGCCTTTTTTCTTCGCTTTGATGACAGCCGCAGCATGAACACCTGTCGCAGTTCGATAGGCGTCCGCGCCCATAACTGGATAACTCGCGGGTACAGGGGTTTGGGTCGCTTCACTCACTAGATTGCACCATTCAACTAACCGGGTCAGGTCGTTGTCGATTTCACCCATCAATTTGAAGTTGATAAGAATTTGGTCGAGTGCGGCGTTACCAACCCGTTCACCGATACCTAGAGCGGTCCCATGAATTCGATCGGCACCGAATTCCGCTGCAAAAATCGAATTGCATACGCCCAGACCCCGATCATTGTGCCCATGCCAGTCGATCTTGACA
>JBMYRY010000582.1:0-2313 GCA_049602795.1 Bradymonadia bacterium | reverse complement strand
CTAGCGCGAGGCACTGGCTTTACCCCTGATACAGTCATCAGTTTTGGTGGCGAACCATTGATTGATGCAAGTGTGCTAGACAGCGAACTCATCACGGGCATTCTCCCTCCGAATTCCGCTGGCTACGTGGACATAGCTGCATCTGATGGCTTCAGTGACGACACGATTGTCCAAGGCTTTCTTTACTTCGACCCCGCCAGTGCCTACGGCGGCGTGTGGGGCGAGGCAATCGATGGTGCCGTGAATGTGACCGTCATAGACGCCTCCACGGGAGATCGAATCCCTGATGCAGTAGTGCTCGCCTTTTCTCTCAGTGATGAACTACTCGCAAACGACACAACCAACGAGAATGGTCAAGTCACTCTATCTAACCCGAGTGTTCGACCACCGTTAAACATAACAGTCGCCGCTGATGGTTTCGAGGCGAATACTGTTGAGGATGTTCAAGTAGAAAATGTAACGGTCTTGCTCGCTTCAAGCGCTATGGGCAGCGGAAGTCCACCGTCGGTCGTACCCGCTCAACTCAGCGGTACAATTACGGGCTTAGATGCGTTACCAAAACCCGTTCAGGAAACATTCGTCAACGTTATCCTCGTAAACACCTCACATTCTACTCACTTTAATCGGACCCGATATCCAGACCCGGGACCAGGAGCAATGCTTTTCGAAGATGGGCCATTCACCATGCCTGCCCTGCCCAGTGAGCTCGCTGTGATCGCGACTGCAGGGCAGTTACCTCGTGCACTCCTCGAACAATATCAAGCTGGGCAGCTAGACTACTGGACCATGCGTCGCGATTTTATCCCCATCTCGATGGGCATGCGTCGCTTCATTTCGGCAGCGCCAGGTGATTCAATCGAAAACCTTGACATTGTTTTGGATCACCCGATGGACAACACCATTCCAATTGACTTAGACAATCCACCATCAGGTCAGCCGGGCCCACAATTCTATGCTGTACTACCTCGAATTAACCTGGGACCTGAAGGTTTCTGGGAGTTGGACACCGTTGCCCTTGATTTTCGACCAAACTTGAACTTGGAACGCATGCCAAGTTTGAACGGATGGGGCAATGAAGTCAGCTTCTTCATGATCGGCTACGCCTTCACAAACACAGCAGACAACACGCCCAACTCAATATCCATGTTAGACACACGAGACGTAGAAAATGGCGTCTTTATCTCACCGTTTGTGGCGGCACCGGTCATACGTAGTCCCATCAATGGCGGTCGTTTAAGTGAGAGCCGGCGCGTCGTTTGGGACCTTCAGCCAGGATACGATACGAACGAAATCGTTGAACCGTCGGCTACTCTTGTGTTGATTGAAAAGCCTGGTTTATTCGGTCCAGAGCCGCTCTGGCGCTACATCGTCCCCCCAGGAGTCACCCAGGTCGAGCTTCCTGATTTACCACCAGAAGCTGGCGAAAGCGGTTTGGTGGATGGTCCCATGATCCTAACGGTGCTCCCCTTTCTAATCGAGGGAGACAATTTTGATTTCGATTCATTCACACTGTTCGACATCTCCCAGGGACGGTGGGATTCATGGTCTACGGCGATCGTCAACTTTCAACGCTGATGAACATGCATTAATTTCGGTAAATCCACGAGGGTAGACTGCGGTTTTCTATCTTCCACCCCTCTGAGGTTTGCGCAAGCTACGCCAAGTATCGAATCGCTCTCCTCCCAAGAGGTCTCGAACGATGGAGTCAGTCTGTAAACGCAATTCCTTGGACCTCTGTCGACCACCTCGAATGTCGAAATCCCTACGAGCGTCTCGTCGCACCTTCGCCATCTCTTTCCGCTCTTTTTGCAAGAGCTCGTAAATCCTTGAACGCTCGTCTGAATCCAAATCAACTTGATTTGCCAACTCTTCCAGTAACTCATCATCACGGGCTTCATGCCGAGCCGCCCGAAAAGCTCGCCACTCGGACCGAATGTTTTCAAACTCATCACGAACGATTTGATTGACCGCGCGACGTGCAGGCGAATCAAGATCATCAAGTAATATTCCAAAGGATCTCGACACATCTTCAGGACTCGGACCACCATTAGCCCCAAGGGAAACATGTGCCACAACCCCCTTGGTATCCGAGGGAATACCTTGAGACTTCTCTTGAAGTGCTTTCAACCGTTTGGATAAGATCTTGACGCGATGTTCCAAACGAATGACCCGATTAACCAGAGCACCGTTGTGTTGTGTTTGAGCGAGGAATTGCTTGTCTTTTTTTGCTGTCAATCGTTGACCCTCATCAGTATCCGAGTGGACTTGACGACTCGTCCCCAAGGTCGCCATCAACCACCCAGCTACCACAGC
>JBMYRY010000581.1:0-2317 GCA_049602795.1 Bradymonadia bacterium | reverse complement strand
TTTCAGACGGTGGTCGAACCTGTTTTATGGTGTACGGCAATTATAATTGTGGCAGTGCGCACGGGCGCACCAGATTGTCGTTTGCGAAAATCGACCCGACCGAGGAATACGAAGCGCGTAAATACCTAGATTATATCCAACTAGAGGACGAAGAGGGAGAGCACCTAAAATCGCTCTCGGTACCTGTCCCACTCAGTATCCTCGTGAGTACCGCGACTTTGCGTGTACGGAGGAATTGTTGGAGTTCTTGAACGAATCGCCATTATCCGACGAGAAATACACTGAACTTGATTGTGAGCCGGCAGTCTATGACCAGTTCGGTCGGTTTGGATTCTTTCGAGCGGAGCGGTTTAGATACGACCGACAGGTTGGCGGTGGGCACGATGAAAACCGAGAGTTTCACGCGTCGCATCACAATATTTGGCGTGACCCCTTCTATGTGAATGCTGATGGTGAAAAGGTGTCCAAGCCGTTTTCACAGCGGACACCAAAGCCCATTGTCTATTATCTCAATGTTGGTTTTCCTGAGGACTTAAAGGATGTGGCTGGACAGATGAGCACGGACTGGGACGCAGCGTTCTTCGGTGCTGTTGTGGCAGCTACGGGCAAGAGTAACGAGGCTGTTCGAGACATGGTTCGCGGTAGTAGTGCGGGCGCGGCGGATTGGATGTATCTCCCAGGGGATGAACACAAGCAAAGCGGCATGTTCCAAATCAGGGAGAACAACTGTTCCTTCAAGGGACTGCAGGCCTATCTGAGCTTTAACCCTAAGTTTGCGTCGGTGCTTGACCGCTTCGTGGATGAATCCTTGGAGCCGGGTGAAAAGATAACCGCGGGCTTGGTGGGGTCGGAGCGTTTGGTGAAAGCGAGCCAACTAAGAAGCGTTTGTGGTCATCTTCGACAATTGTCGAGCCGTGACGAGACGGTTCAGCGCTTTGACTGGCAGCAAATGGGGGACGTCCGATTTAGCATGTTAAACTGGATTAATGAGCATCAGCCCTCAGGACCCTTGGGCTATGGACCATCGTCTGTCGATAAGGAAACCGGTCAAATCATTGCCGGCTCCGCTAACATGTACGGTGCAGCGGTAGATCGCTCTGCAAGCTCCGCTGCAGACATCATTCGTGCGATGAACGAAGACCTTGATTACGCTACCTTAGTCTCTGGCGCGAGTTATGCGGACTGGTTTGATGCTGGGACGTCATTTGGCGAGATGTCTTACGAGATGACGGATGAAATGTCTCAAGAATTGCGTAGCAGAGTCGAAGACTTTGACCTTGTTGAGGCATATGGCGATTACCATTTTGAAGATGGTCGGGTTGATGCCGTTAAGGTCATGGCTCAGGCGGATGCGCGTCTCAGTAATCCGTTGCCCGGTGATCCCATGTACGCGCCGTCTCGGATCCCTGTTGATGAGGCATCATCAAGGCTTGAGGCGTTAAAGGCAGATCCATTTGTGCAGAGCCGTCTCATTGGACCCAATATGGAGGCGTTGGTTCGTCAAATGCAGGGGCTTGATCATGATGCGCCCCTCACCGCCGAGGCGCGAAAGATGGCTATGGATTTGCAGACGAACCCACTCAACTTCAAAAAGTATGATGAAGAGAAATTTAAGTTCTTCTCTGAGCAGAATATGTATCACCAAGACTTCATCGATGACTCAGTCATTGGGCAAGCGCTTGCGCTTAAGGGCGAGGATCCCGAGGTGGTCTATCAGACGCTCCGTCGAGCAATTTTTCGCGCAGTTGCCCTACACGAAATTGGTCACACCGTTGGTATGACACACAATTTTGAGGCGTCTCGTGATGCTCTTAACTATCCTGATGAGTTTTGGCAGATTCGACATGATCATGAAAGCGATGAGGCGCGTCGAGAGAACCGATTGCCTGAGTATCGGTATGCGTCCATCATGGACTACGGAAGTCGATTCAACTCAGATACTAAAGGACTCGGTAAATACGACCACGCGGCCATTAAATTTGGGTACGGGCACATAACTGAAAAGTTCTCCGATGATCTAGTTGTAAATCCGTCATTTAGCTATCGTCGATTTGTGGATGGGTACGAGGTCATTCCAGAGCTGCTCGAAGACGGAGATGGTGACCCAAGCAACAACTATCTCAACATTACAAAGCGTGATGACATGCCCATTGAAAGAGCCGTGAACGACCTTCGCAATGGCTTGGCTCAAAACGCACAGCGATTATTGGAAAACCCCAATCGGTCCTTGGGCGATTATTGGCGTTCAAATGAGGTACCTTACGGGTATTGCTTCGATGTCTTTCGTGGGAACCTCGATTGTCAGGTGTGGGACGAG
>JBMYRY010000580.1:0-2327 GCA_049602795.1 Bradymonadia bacterium | reverse complement strand
CTCAGAGACGCCCGAGCACGACGCCGGAAGCCAAAGAACCCAACGAAACAAAGAGTCAATCCCCAGCCCGGCGCCTGTCCGTCTGACCTTGACACGTAGCACCCCGACTCCGATGCACGATCATCCGTTGACATGTCCACTTGGTTACCCCCCATGTCAGCTAAAACGCCCTGTGCATCCGCCTCAGGCAGTTCGCCCCCCAGACCGGCATCAGACGTCTCAGCATCATCCGAAACCACTGCGTCGAGGTCATCAACGACGTCCATATCCAAGGGTTCATCCGACAGGTCCGCATCTGCAACATCGACGATCCCCATATCGTCGCCAAGTACAGGTTCTTGTTGCTCCATTCGGTAACTATAAATGCCGACACTTGGATCACCCCAGAGATTAAAATTCAAATAGTTCCGCCAGTACCACCAGCGATTTCTAACCCCAATGTCCCGTCGGAGGTCATTTAACGCATCACCTGCCGCCATCCCCTCACCAATCAATCTTTCTGCATAGGCATACGCCATCCCGGCATTGCCTGCATCATTGCGTAAATCGACCTCGGAGCCCGGTCCATGGCTGATGACCGTTGCACCAATCGTGGCGATGGCACCGTTTTTAAGCAGCCGATACGAAATATTCGTTGGTGAGGATGGCATACTATTAAGGCAGGACGCCTGAAACGTAAAGAAGGGTTTGTCGTCGGGCAAACCGTCGGCTGTAGGTCCATTCATCACCGCCGCTGCCCCCTGCCCTCCACCGTGGGTCAACCAGAGCACCAGTCCCGGTGAAAAACTCTCAATGCCGGCACCGACATTGGGCACCGAACAATGAAGCGCGTCGGGCGTCCCATCAATATCAGGACAATTCTCTACTGCACCGCCAAAGTCTTCGCATAAATGAGCATCGTACACACGGTACGATGAGGCTCCATTAGGCTCTAGGATCCGGTCACGAATCTGCTCACCAAAGAAAATCCGATTCGCTCCCTCTGCGGCTAATAATGCCGACTTACGCCATTCGATCTCATCACTTGGGGCGTTTTCAAAGTCCATGGTTTTTTGGAGAATGTGGTCTAGGTCGACAGGCACCCCGTAATACGGGATTCGACCCACAGCAAGCTCGGCATCGCGCTCCATCCCGCCCGTACCAAAGTCCCCACTCGCTTCAACATCATCGGCATTGTAGGGCGCAAGCTCAGCTAAGTAGCCATCACCATCCAAGTCCCAGTTACCTGTCAACTCCGCGAAGTAAAAGTCGGTGGGCACATCATCCATTGGATTTGCCCACGCCTGCTCCGCATGCATACCAGGCTTCGTAAAGCGCATAGGCACATCGCCATCTTGACGAGGGTCACCAATAATCAGAACGTACTTCAGGTTAAGCGTTTGATAATTTTCAACGAGCCACGCTCTTAAATTATCGGTCTTTTCAATGGCATTATTTCCGCCGCCCCAGGCATCTTCGGTGATTAAATGAACATCAAAGCCACGTGATTCTTTGTGAGCAATGAAGTCATCGACCAACGTTGGTCCTGGCAACCGTCCACACAATTGACCTGCATCGCAGAGATTGTCTTCATATGCGCAGAGTGTTCGATCCGTGGGAGGCATCTCACTCGCACGAAGGTGCATACACACACCGCCCACATTGTCGAGCATGACACAGCGCCCGGCATCTAAAGCGTCGCACTGCGCATCATTCGCGCACATCTCGTAACAGATTCTTTTACCCGCGAGCGTTTCATTGGAGCTCACAATGACGTACCCGTCATTGTGATCAGCCCAACTCACGCCGACGTAAAGCATACATATTCCCAGGATTAGTCCGGTGTGTGCAGCTTTCAAAGTGCCCCCCTCTCGCGTTTTGAGTCGACCGATTGTCAGCACCGCGTTTAAGCGTACACCCTAATGTGCAGTCCTAGCCAGACGAAAGCCGAAGTGGTAACCATCCGAGGGGAAGCCATAATGCCGCAACTGAGCCCGATGCCAGCTCCTGTCCCGCCTGTAATCGGCACCGCGATTGACTCGATTTACACCGGTGCTCGGGCCAGAGGGATCTGTTTGGGGACCAAGTGGATATGGGCCAAACCAGTCGTGACACCATTCCGCCACGTTGCCAAACATATCGTGGAGACCAAAGGCATTGGGCTGCTTTGTACCCACTGGATGGGTTTGCATCCCACTGTTGCTCCAGTACCATGCAATCTTTTTTAACTTACCGTAACGGTAACCCGTTGTGCCCGCTCGTGCTGCATATTCCCATTCAGCTTCGGTGGGCAGTCGATAACCAGTGCAATCGTATACGGTCTCGCCGCCAACCACTGACCCCTTTTC
>JBMYRY010000579.1:0-2330 GCA_049602795.1 Bradymonadia bacterium | reverse complement strand
GCCTCGAGCCGTGAGCATTGTCACCCGGTCAGCATAGCCACGAGAGGTCACCGGAATCCCTGCGGCAGCGGGTGCTGCGAAGGCAGAACTCACGCCCGGTACAACCTCACTCTCAATGCCATGCTTATCCAACCAATCGAGTTCCTCGCGCCCACGGCCAAACACAAACGGGTCCCCACATTTTAGGCGTACCACCTGCTTACCAGCACGTGCGCCATCCAAGACCCATTGATTCAATTCATCTTGAGCGGCATCAGCACGACCTCGCCACTTTCTCGCGATCCTCAATTCGCAGGAGACAAGGTCCATGATCGCCTTCGGTACCAACCGGTCAGCAACGACCAAATCTGCCGCGGACAGAGCATCGATTGCTGCGATGGTCAAGAGATCTGGGTCGCCTGGTCCGGCGCCAACCAACGTCACCCGTCCCCTCACCGATTCCCCCAATGGCGTGGGCATGACTTTCCATGACTGTCGCGCTTGCCGCGCGGCCCGACTCATTCTCACCGCCGCTGAGTTAACAATCTTACGCTGTTCGGCTCGCCATTGACCCAAACGCTCAATTGCCCCGCGCGCTGACGACGGCAAGGCCATGTGAAAGAATCGCTTCAAACGAGATGCACCCGCTGGACTTTGTCCATTGGTTGAAATGGCTACCTGAATGGGTCCCTCCGTAAAGGACGCTGGAAACCAGAAATCACATTGTTTTGGCACGTCAGCGACATTCGTTGGAATCCGCAATGCTCGGGCTTCTTTGGCAATGTTCCCAGCTTCCTCGAGCTCATCGACCGTAACTAGAAGCATATCAACGCCATCCAAATCACTGGACTCCACAGTGCGGCGAACAAGCGTAATCCGACCCGCCTCCCCAAGTGCTTCACCCAACTCAGTAAAACTGGGGGCAACGTGAACGATATTTGCTCCGGCATTAAGTGCCAATTGCAATCGGCCGTCAGCTTCCTTCCCACCGCCGACAATTAATACCTTCAAGCCTTTTAGTCGCCAGGCCATCATGAAAGAGGCTTGAGTCATGCTGCACCTCCCGCAGCCTTGAGTGCCAAGCCTCGTACCTTTCCGACAATGCTGTGCACCTCTTCCACGAAGAGCCCACTCTCCTCAACAAGGCGCCGCAATCGATCGGCATTGATCGAATCGCCGTCCTCTTTGAGCGCCGCAAAAAACGTAAACCCGACGCCCTCGGGTATTCGACCCACATCATACCACTCGGCTCGGAACCGCTCTGCCGTGTCTTCAGTGGCTGGATTATGAGCGCGATCGACCGTCAAGAGTGCCTGGGCGGCAATTCTAAACGTTACTTGGGCTCTCTGGACAATTTCACTGGCTGGTAATGATTGGTGGAAGCCCACCGCTGCCGCCTCAGCACGCTCATCAGCATCCGCGAGCAATAAATCCACTGGCTCTACTATATCACCTGCACATTCACCAACGCCTCGACGAACCCCAAAGGCTTCATCTTTTCCGTATTCCTTGAAAAGTTCAGGACTCACTTCAACGCTGTCAATCTGTGTGAAGGGCTTCAATAAAGTCTTAAATGATAGAATACCTAGACGCCGGACCCACGCGCTGAACACCTCTTCATCCTCGCTGTCCTCCAGATATTGTCCAATCAAATAGTCAATTGCCTGAGGGACTTTTCGCGCTGGAAGCTTCAGCACAGCGGCGCCAAAGCCATCTCCAGCTCGCTCCCCAGGTCCCTTGCCATCCGCAACACCCCCGAGCAGCAATACGAAATGCGGCGCAGGTACCCCGCCCACCGTCTTTGACGCACCAAATAGACCGATGTCAGCAATTTGATGTTGAGAGCAACTGTTTGGACAGCCGCTGACATGAATTCGAAGACCAGAAACTCTCGCATCCAGGCGATATTTTTCAATGACCGGCTGTAATTCCCTAGCCACAGCTCGCGGGGTCGTAATGCCCAACTTGCAGGTGTCCGCTCCGGGGCAAGTGACCGTATCACCGAGTCCGCCAGCGCCTGACGTCCCAAGTTCAAGTGCTTTAAGTGCATCGCGAACCTCAAAAATCCGATCGATCGGAACAAATCGAATGACAATTGATTGATCCACGCCAATACGAATCGTATCGCCCGTGATTTCACGACCAATCTGCGCGATGCCTCTCATTTGCTCAGGCGTGAGATCCCCCTGCAGCACCTTCACCTTAACCGTGGCATACCCATCTTGAATCTGCTTGAAGACGTTGGTTTTCAGCCATTGTGCCTCGTCGGCATCCTTCGGCTCTGCCCAAGCGTTGCCCGGTTCGGACAAAGGCTGATCGGCGAATGATTCACTTAACTCATCGGTCCACCG
>JBMYRY010000578.1:0-2336 GCA_049602795.1 Bradymonadia bacterium | reverse complement strand
CGACATGAGTCATCGTTCATTGAATCTGCTTGTGTTGCGTCGCGAGGCATCCTCATTTATTGCTCATACAATTCGATATGCCAGTCCAAGAAACGACCCACCGCACGACCATTGTGATCTGTTGCCACTAATCTCCACTCACCCTCTGCTGATGCGCCAAGAAATTCATTGATCTCATGCCTATCGACAATGGCGGTAAGACTGCCTTTGGGTTTTCGATCAAATAGGAGGATCTCTTCGCCATTACGAACCAATCTGACCGAAAGATCGTAAATGAAGTCATGCAAAATGCTGTAACCAACCACAATTTTTGTAGGCATAATGGGTTCATCAACGCGAATTGTGCTGGTCACACCTTCCCAGGGCCAGTCTCGAATCAGTTCATTGACGCCTTTACGAAAGGTCGTGACACCTTGTGAACGGGTTTCTGGGCGCGACGAGCGGTGAAGTTGACGTACATTGAGTGCGTCTATCTCCGGTATAGGGGTTCTACCAGGACCCAAGGCGATCCAGAGGTAGTCTGGGCGGTCTTCGTTGACATTTGTACTTGCCAAACCGCTGGGCAACCATTCGCCGCCGATGATGTCACCCATATCATTTAACTCGAGAATGTACTGATAAACATCGGTTCGAATATAATCTCGAATTGTCGATGCCATCGCTTCTGTGGATGGATGACTTTCAGTGATGTAGTCCAACGCGAGCCTTACCTCCACAAATCGAGTCGCCGCTTCATTATAGATGTACGCTTGTTCCGGAGACAGATTGAGACGCGTCAGGGCTTCGCTGCGGCTAATTTCTAATTGTTTTTCAATTCGATAACCTGAAATAGGCTGATTCCAAACCTGGCGATTGTTCACTCGGTCCTCGCCAAGTGGTCGGTTCAACAACCCAATCATATTGGTCACGAGTAAATGAAATGTCCCCGCGTTGGTATTACGACAGTCTGGATCGATGATGCGACCTTGGGCATCTCTGACCGGGTTGTCTTGAATGCACCGTTCACCCACGGCAATTTGACGTGATTCGTCGTAGAGTAGAATCAGTAAAGCCTTGACGTCGCTCACTTCAAATCGGACGCCATTGTACTCGACGGCTTCGAGAGGTTCCTTCTCAAGCAATGATGCTGGGACCCATGCGTGACAGGAACCCCACCAACCTTCTATGCCATCTAGATCATCACATTCGTCAATTTGACCGTCACCGTCGTCATCAATGCCATTTCGCGCGCGTCCATTTCCTTTTAGATCACTCCATCTCTTGGCTGCTGGACCTAATTGCTCGTAGTATTCTGGATCCCACTGACCTGAGGCGCAGTTTTCGCGCGTGAGTGGTCGGAGCGCCATAAAGCCTTCAGGTGGGCGCCAACCATTGAACGCTACATCATATTTCTCGAGAGGTGAGAGTGTTCTAGCATTCAGCCAGCGAGCATTCATACTGTCATCCATAGAGGGCCAATACGTCTCGGTCCATGGAATCACGTCCACCTCGCCCTGAAGGGGCAGTGAATCAATCTGGAGCGTCAGTGGTAGCTCGAATGCCTCCGGACGATTCACATAATCCCATGCTTCCTTTTGAACCTCGGCGTTGCTGACGTCTGATTGCTCGAGCTTGAGATCAGCGCCACATCCGGTGCTAAATAACACGATAAGAGTCCAAAGGAGATGTTGTTGATAATCATAATCTCTTTGCATATCTGTCCTGCTTTCATGCAATTCTCAATTTTTGACCGGCGCCGAAACCACTGAGCGTTCGGGATGGATCGTAAAATCTTAAAATCGATCATTTTATCTCCTTATTAGTAGATTATCAAGCATTTGTTTTGGAAAAGTGGAATTCGTCATACAGGCTTCAGCGGTAATGAGAGGAAATTGATCGTCTTGAAATGGAGTGGGAACCGGGGGCTTTGAAATGGATTGGGCACTGAGGACGCGATTTAACTCAATTGGGCACTGAGGACGCGATTTAACTCAATTTTGAGAAACGAATCCGGGTTGAGTTGAGCAACTGAGTGTACGCAGTTGTCTGCATACAAAAAAAGGCAGCCGAAGCTGCCTTTTCTTAAATGGTTGTGATCGCTTAGCAACCGGTGTTGGTTACTTTGATCTTGTAGTTACCACCATTTACGCACTTAGCCTTCTGGAACTTGGAGTCCTTCTGCGTCTTTGACTTGGACCACTTTCGGGTGCACTTAACCTAGTAAGTTACGGTGATGTACTTCATGTTGTAACCTTTAACACCTTTGAGGTTGTGTTTACCGAAGTTGGTTGTTTTGCCTGGAGCGACTGTTTTGTTCGGAAGTCCCTCATTGCGCTTTTTGTTGTCGACCTTCGCCT
>JBMYRY010000577.1:0-2338 GCA_049602795.1 Bradymonadia bacterium | reverse complement strand
ACCAGGTGCGTACTTTGAGCCGACGGTTCTTGAAGGCGTGACCCATGATATGAAGGTGATGAAAGAAGAGAGCTTTGGTCCAATCATTGGTCTGATGAGCGTGAGTGGGGACGCAGAAGCACTTGAATTAATGAACGACACAACCTACGGGCTGACTGCCAGCGTATTTAGCACTGACAAACCACGGGCGACGAAACTTCTCAGCCAGGTCAATGCTGGTACGGTGTATTGGAATTGTTGTGACCGAGTATCGGCGGGCACTCCTTGGACAGGCTGGAAACAATCGGGCATCGGCTCAACGCTATCAGACGAGGGTATCAGAGCTTTTTTGCAACCAAAGGCATGGCATCTAAGACCCCCTGCCTAGTTAAGGCACTGCCTCCAATACCTCAGCCAATCGCTGCTCAAAGAGAAGTTTTTGCGCCGGCGATAAGGTGTTGGTCAACTCGTCTTTCCGAGTAATCAGGCTTTGCTCGACTGAGGCTGTTCTGCCTCGCGTGAACTCTCTCACCTCCTCCAAGAACTCACTGACCTCGGAACCAAGCACATCTGCATCCCCCTTAATTTGCCCAATCCCGTAAAGATATCTAGCCTGCGAGAGTGTAGGCAGTTCCTTCGGCGGTCGCATATCACTGGACAACCACTGGGCGGTAGATAGCCCGCCCCAGGCAAAAATCAGTGTTGCCACCAAGGCAATGGGCGCATTGAGTCG
Source organism: Bradymonadia bacterium (assembly GCA_049602795.1). Classification (GTDB taxonomy): domain Bacteria; phylum Myxococcota_A; class Bradymonadia; order UBA7976; family UBA1532; genus JBMYRY01. The sequence goes on along the minus strand of JBMYRY010000577.1, from coordinate 1,626 downwards.
CTTGCGTGAAGCGGTGGTGGGCGGCGGCAAGACCACTGAGAGCAAAATGCCCGCAAACAGCCCCGAAAAGTGGGCACCATGAGCCACATTCATGCCTCCCGTTGACCCAATAACAGTTGAAAATACCGCCCAAAATATCATCGTATCGCGTAGAGACTTACCTTCCGGGGTACCTAGGCGATGCCCAAAAACCAACGCCATCCCCATAATGCCGAAAGCAGATCCACTCGCACCGATCACCGGCGCCTTTAATCCAAACAACGCCACCGGAATCACTGCGCCTGCGATGGCAGAAACCCACCACGCCAAGAAGACTCGAGCAGATCCATAGAACTGCTCTGCTAACGGCGCAATTTGTACAATGACAATTGTATTCATGATGATGTGCCATGCGCCCCCATGGAGCCAACTATACGACACGCTTCGCCATAGCTGTCCGTTCAAAAGCAAATCGGGAAATGCGGCCCCCAAGGCATAGAGCGACCACGGAAAACCACCCAAACTCCCTCCAGCCTCACCATCAAACTTTAACTGCAGAAGATAACCAAACGCGATGATGATCATAAGCACAACAGTAGCGACCCGCCCACCCGGAAATGCCCGTTTCAGTGTTCGTTCTAAGACCCTGAACACATGCGGCATATACTGGCGCCGACCACATTTGCCACATCGTTTTTCTGCGGGCGTCAGAAGTTGTCCGCATACACAATTAAAGCGAGACTCGTTCACCCGACTTCCTGCTTCCAATATCCGTCGCGCTGCCTTACGGGGTTGGTTAACTGCATCACGAACGCGCCACTCTGCTTGGGTTTTCGACGCCCCGGTAAGCCTAAAATACCAATAGAGAACGAGAAGATACCAGCGGGATGGGGAACGATTGTTGGAACTCAAGTCTGTACACTTTCTAACGATTATTGTAATTTCTAGATAAGGGGGCATTCACTTATAGCAAACGAGACTGATGTATGCTCACCATAAATACGCCTATTGGACCTTAGGAACGGTGCTAACATGTCAAATGACCTTACACATCTAAACGAACGTGGCGAAGTTCACATGGTGGACATCGGCTCCAAAGCGACGACGCATCGCCGAGCTGTAGCAACAAGCACGGTCCTTCTGAGCCGAGAAGCCTTTGATTGCCTAAACGATGGTCGCGTCCAGAAGGGAGATGTCCTTGCAACCGCAAGGGTTGCAGGCATTATGGCAGCGAAGCGAACATCGGACCTCATTCCTCTCTGTCATCAAATTCCAATTAGTCAAATTGAAGTGACGATTGAGCTAAATCCTGCCCAGCTTCGAGCCACAATTTTTGCCGAGGTGACAACCACTGCTCAAACTGGTGTTGAAATGGAAGCACTGGTTGCAGCATCAACGACCGCTTTAACGATCTACGACATGCTTAAGGCTGTGGATCGCTCAATCACCATCACCCAAGTAGAACTCATCGAGAAGCAAGGTGGAAAAACTGGAGACTATCGACGACCGCCTCGCGTCCAACGGCGTGGACCCGCATTAGGGGACGAAACCTCTGTCCCTAAACCAGCGGCATCAGAAGCAATCGCAGAGAGTAAAGACGATCAGGCACATTCCCAGGCGCGTTCAGAGCCAAGACTGCCCGCGCCT
>JBMYRY010000576.1:0-2339 GCA_049602795.1 Bradymonadia bacterium | reverse complement strand
ACCGAGGTTCATTCACGAGCATCCTCGCCTGCATTCTGACCATCATGGTGCCTTTAGGATGTACGCTCTGGCTCATATTCTTCTTCATTGCGTACAACGACCCCGCAGCCTTTTTCGACAGCATGGGAATTTCGCCGCCGCAAGGTCGATAAGTTCAGCCATCAGAAGTCTAAGCTCAAAGCCCAACGTGTTGCCCACCGGGTGCACACAGCCATACTTTAGGACAATGGGACCTTTGTCCTAGTCTACGAGTCCGGTTCGTATTAAGGAACGCTCAAGCTGCGACCACCGTTGCTCGAGGCTACCTGTAAACCCAACAGACATTCTGATGAGACCTGGTGCAATACCCGCTGCTACCAGCGCGTCGTCAGTCATTTCACTGGATGTAGAACTGGCAGAACACGACATTAAGGTGTCAAAATATCCAAGGCTCACCGCCATGAATCCAAAGCCCTCTTGGTTTTGAAGGTCGTCCATCAATGCTTCCGCTTTGAGCCGACTCCCAGTGTCAATGGTCAACAATCCACCAAAACCATATTCCGGGCGGCCAATCTCTCGAAACAATGCATGATCTGGATGGTTAGATAGACCCGGATAGACCACATCTATGCCAATCTCCGTCAATCGCTCAGCGAACACTTGTGCCCGTCGGGCATGCTCGGTCATGCGAATCGATAAATGCGGAATTCTCAGGCTAATCGAATGGGCAACTTGGGGGTCCATGGTAGGTCCGAGAATCATCAATGGCCCAACATGAAGGTCCATGAGCGAGCCAACAAACTCAGCCGTCCCACAAACAGCACCTGCAATGAAGTCACTCGCGCCATTGACGAACTTTGTCAATGAATGCACCACAATGTCAGCCCCCTGCTCAATGGGTGTAATCGCCAGCGGCGTGAACGTATTGTCCACAATCAACTTCGCCCCATGGGCTTTAGCAACCCGTGAAATCAACGGCAGATTGGCTACTCTTAGTGTCGGATTCGAGAGAGATTCGGTGTAGATCACCTTCGTGTTGGGTCTGATCGCACTCTTAAGCGCTGCTTCATCATTGATGTCCACAAAGGTCGCGGTAATCCCGCACTTCTGAGGAAAAAACTCCGCCAACATTGCCCAAGTACCACCATACAGTGTGTCCGAAGCCACCACATGGTCCCCCTGATTCAAACAGCCGAGTAGCGCGCAGGAAATCGCCCCAAGACCACTTGCCGTGCAATAGCCCGCCTCAGCGCCCTCCATGGCGGCAAGTTGACGACCCAACACATAAACCGTCGGATTAAAATGTCGACCGTATAAGAAACAGCCCCCATCATCGGGACCGAGTCGACCCTGAAAAATTTCGGGCATTGTACCCGCTTCCATGACCGTAAACGTCGTGGATGCTTCGATAGACATATTCACGCCGCCATGTTCGCCAAATTCATGACGCAAATTGGCTAATCGCTCAACCGGATCTGTTGGTTTCTCACTTTGCGAACTCATTTCCTCATCCCCCTTAATTATCGCACACAATCAGCGACACTCTCGTTTTAGTGCCCTCACAGCAACCCTTCAACCAGAATGTGAAAAACAAGATCACCTCAACAGCATAGTCGCTAGCCTACACCACGAAAACATGACATATACGGCCCATGAACTACGCAACCATCCTCGAACGTCTTCCTCCTGAAACTGCTCCGCTTATCCTCCGTTGGACTCAGCACCAAAACGTAGACATTGAACTTAAACCATCCCGACAGAGCAAGTTGGGAGACTTTCGGGGCTTGCCCAAGCAGAAAAGATCTCTGATTACTCTAAATCAGGATCTTGGCCCTTATCATATGTTGGTCACCCTCACCCATGAACTTGCGCACGCACGTGTTTGGATCGTGAGCAAGCGTGCCAAGCCCCATGGTAGGCTTTGGAGACAAATGTTTGGCAACTTGCTTGTAGAACTCAGCCAGATTTCATCATTGCCTGCAGTGTTTCGACAGGCGGTCCTTACCCACGCGCAATCACCAGCAGCCTCAACTGCCCGCGATCCCAATCTACTTGCCGTGCTGAGACGACTCGACGGTATTTCCGGCACAGCTTTGGATGAGGTATCACCCGGCGAAGCGTTCACCTTCCGCGGTCATGAATTTGTCAAGTTAGGCACAAGTAGAACCCGGTGCAAATGTCGGCGCACTGACAATCGCCTCATCTACACTATCCCCAGGCAAGCTTTGGTTAAATGTTCGTAGATTAAGGTTGGGCGAATCGGCTCGACACGGTTTCTGGAAATCCGCTTCCAAGACTGGACATATGTTCTCCTAGTAGTGTTGCGATCCCATAGGTTTCAGCTTATCTTGCCTACATTG
>JBMYRY010000575.1:0-2342 GCA_049602795.1 Bradymonadia bacterium | reverse complement strand
AGGAGATGTTCCGGCCATAGGTAATGCTGCATGGATGAGAGTCGAGGCAGGCGCTTTACGGCCGTGTCGGGATCAGTGGTGTACAAACTTCGAAGGAAGTCGAGGTATTCTTGAGCGGTCACAGGATAGCGCTGAATGAGAAAGTCTGGTAGCGCTTGTTCAGTGGGCATTCGCGATAACATGCGCCTGGGACCCATGAGAAAGGTCCCTGCTGGGATGTGTACAAAGCCTTCAGGTGTTTGGTCGTGCCGCACGAGTCGGATTCGTAACCGTGTGCACTTGCCCGGCACAATGGAAAATGTTGTTTTGACGGCAGAGTAACCCGGCGAATCCAAGGTCAGTACGTAGACGCCTTCGTCCAGTGCGCTAATTTCGATGGGGGGATTCTCTAGTTTCTTGAACCCATCCGGCATTAACATACTGCCTTCGACGTTCATTTTACTCAGATGGATATCTGCTTCCTTCGGATGAACATCGAGGTGAATACTCCCGCGTCCCTCCAAAAGGTCAGCTAAGAACCCGCGGTCATGTTGTGATAGCAATGCCTTATAGAAAGCGACTCGATCGGAATTACCACGGAAGCGAGCGGCTTCAAGCTCACTCGTCAATAATTCCACCAAACTGGTTCGAGCACTAATATGCTCCGGATCTGCACCGAGTGCTTGAGAAAAGGAGTGGATGGCTTTGGCGTTTGCGTGTGCAATCTTGGCATAGACCTCGTTGAGTGAGCGTTCAGCCGCCCTGGAGGTGTTCTGCTGGTCGCTCAAATCCAAAATATCGGTATTCGCGAGTTCCATCTCGATCGTGTGAGATAGAATTGCAGCATCTTCTAACAAGCTCTCCTTATCGGCCAAGGCAAGCCGTCCATCTTTAACCCACTGCTCGATTTCTTTGGCTTGCGTCGGCATTGCCAAGGCACTTGGTTTGTCCAAATAGGCCTGAATCGCGTCACCAAGTTCTTCGGCCGTCTGGTATCGTTTCGTTGGACTTCGGGCAAGTGCCTTTCCGCAGATCTCCTCGAGCGCTTCTGGAATTCGGTTTTGTGGTGCCCGCACTCGAGCAGGGATGACCTCTTCTTCAAGCACCCGATTGACAATTTCACGATTCGACTTCCCTGTGAAAGGCGGACGATACGTCAATAGATGATACAGAATTGCGCCTAAACCGTAGACATCGGTTCGTGCATCAACTTCACTGATGAGCCCGCCCGCTTGCTCCGGCGCCATGTAGGCCGGGGTACCAATGATTTGACCCTGTACTGTCTTCCAGCGTTCACTGGTAGAACGCGTTGATCGTGCGCCTGCGCCCATAATCTTACACAGTCCCCAGTCGAGAAGCATGATTTCGCCAAAGTCACCCATCATGACATTTGACGGCTTTAAATCTCGATGAACGACGCCTTGAGAATGAGCGAAAGATACAGCCATACACAATTGACGGAAGGCACTAATGAGTCGATTTCGTGGGAACTTTTTCATGATTGCCAGATCGCCGCGCCGAGTGGACGTGATGATCTGCTTTAGGGTTGTCCCTTCAACTCTTTTCATGACAAAAGCGACCTGGTCGCGGAGACGACCAAGCTCATGCAGGGGCATTATGTTGGGGTGTTGTAATTGTCCAGTGACCTGAGCTTCCTCAAGAAATCTCACTCGATCGAAATCTTTGGCCGCAGTTTTCCGTAGCACCTTTACTGCGACAGGGCGCCCAAGATGCAGGTCCCAGCCCGCGAGAATTCGTCCCATGGCGCCTCGCGCAATTTCGCCCTGCAATTCATAACGTGGGGTAATGTCCAATAATCGAGCAATGAGGTCATCTACGCTTGGTTCGTCGCTGACAGTTGAAACGGTTCTGACTGAATTATTGCGGGAAGTAGCCTCAGTTCGGCTTCGATTATCCACCGGAGGTCGAACGTCTGTCTCCGGTGGGGCGGGATTCAGTAGTTCTTTGATTTGGCTCCGAGATAGACCGGCTTGCATTAGAACTCTCGATGGATCTCGACTCGGATCTGCTAGCGCTGTGCGCACTGATTCGAGCGTGGCTGTCGGCAGCCTGACCTTGCGCATAACGCGCTCGATTAATTGAACCCGATTCTCCATGACCAACAGCGTATCTCAATCGAGCTTGAACCGGAAGCAAACCGACGACATTTTAAGTAGTTTAATGATCATTTTGAGTGCTTGCGCCTAGACCCATTAAATTGGATAGTTGTACTGCTGGGGATGACTTGGTTGAATTAGAGATTCGGTTATTCCCGATAGAACGTTCGAAGGTGAACAACAGCGTGAAATCTATGACCGAGCAGCTTGCTCGAAAGCATTACGAACGGGGCAGGCAATTCGAAC
>JBMYRY010000574.1:0-2345 GCA_049602795.1 Bradymonadia bacterium | reverse complement strand
CGATGTTCTTGCCGGGGGCCAGGTAGGCTCGACACATTCTCAATAGACCGTCATCAGCCCCCGAGGTGACCAGGACTTGTGCCGAGTCAATGCCGTAGACTTCCGCAATCTTCGCGGCGAGTTCTTCTGTGGACGGGTATCGTCGTAGAGACTCAGCCGTGACCGCTGCCAATGCACTGGTAATGTCCGTGGCAATGGCTTGTCCTTCATTCCCGTCTAAACGCAGATCTATCGGTGCTGGGTGCCGTGGTACACTGTAGGCCCGCTTTGGCTCAACTGTGTTGTCTAATGTGATGACCATCATGCACTCCTACGCGACGATTTGGTCAATGCGGCTGACTACGATATCTGTCCCGCCGGCGCTCTTGATGGCGGGGAGAATGGAAGCGAGTTTTGCTTTGGGCACCGCCGCGCGAACTGCAACGCCTGTTTCAGACTGCAATTTGGCAATCGTAGGCTCTCGCATGGCGGGCAGGATGGGCAACACCACCGATAAACGCGCAGCGTCGACGTTGAACTCGAGCATGACTCGCTTTCGGGCATCGAGGACAGCCTTGAGGACCATAACGAGGTCTTCAATACGCTGCCGCTTTACGGGATTGTCCATGGTGCGTTGACTCGCATAGAGCCGGGTGGAAGACGTCATCAACGTGTCTACAATGGCGAGTCGGTTGGCTCTGAGAGTGGACCCCGTAGCCGTATTGTCAACAATACAATCCGCATCTTCAGGTGGTAGAACTTCGGTTGCGCCCCAACTCCTCACGAAGGTGCCTTCAATGTTTTTCTCTCTCATCCAGCGAGTGGTTAATTCACTGTATTCCGAGGCAATGACCAAGGGTCTGTCGGGCAGCTTGCCACCGTCCAAAAGGCTTTCTGGTGCTGCCGCCACAATGGAGACGGGATCGAGTTCCGTATCTAGGAGGGGCACTAAATTGGCATTGAGTTCAGCGACCCAATCAGCGCCAGCAAAACCAATATCTCGACGTCCGGCGGCGAGCATCTCCACGATGCCTTGGGGTTTGAGTAACTTCGCAGAGAAACCCTCTAATGCAAGTTGGACGCGGTAATCGCGCTCTCGGTATAGAATTGGACAACCCGCATCTTTCAAGAGTTGTCCAAGGCGTTCAAACATCCTGCCTTTGGGGAGGGCGATTTGTACTGTATCGGTGGTGTTCATCACTTTTCCTTCATTGTGTTGCCGAGCAAGAAGGGGTCGTGAATGCAGAAACGCAAAACGCCGACCCCTAAGGACCGGCGTTATTTCTTAGCACATTGTGCCTAGATCACTGCCGGTCCACGCGTACGTGATGATGGCAATGATGGCGATGTGAAATTTTCGTTACGTTCATACCTAGATCGCTAGCCATTTCTATTGGAGTTGGCAAGGCGATTTGCTGATAAAATTTAGTTATCCAATTAAATTAGTGGTTTACGGTTCGATTTTTGAGGTAGTGGTCACTTCTCGAATACGGTATTTTCCCCCGTTTCACCCCATGGGTGTATATCAATCTTGTCTATTTAGGACAGTTCGGTCTGCACATAAACCACGTACACTACGACCATGGTCGAGCTCCAGATTTGCCCTGCTTGAGTGGGAATGAATCGACGATTCTCGGGGGGGCTTATCGCCATCTTTAGGTAGAAGAGCCTGTGACATAGGAAGCACAGCGTGGCTAGGTTGCACCGGGGACACCCTTTTCCAGGGGGCGCACCAGCCCTGATACATTGGGAGGGCTTTATTGGCACAGGGGATGCAGCTAACTCTCCACAACGATAAAGATACACCCATAAGGATTCAATTTATGACGGCTACAACCACAATCATTCCGACTCAGAAGCAAAACGTAGGCGAGCTCCTTGGTAGCGTATGGCGAGTTGTTAAATCTCATCCACTACTATTTTTTGCCATTCCGCTCGTGACGTCGTGGCTCTCGGGACAAGCTGTCTTGAACCTGGCACCTCTTGGATTCTCTGCGCTGTTGTTATCATTTTTACTCACTTTCTTCGTTGGTATTGCCCTGAACTTCGCTCAGCTCATTGTTGTTCGGTCGTACGAGACTGGTGAAGATGTCTCTTTGAATCGTATCTTTGAAAAGCGCCGAGCCGGATTCGTAAATTTTATCGGCGTCCAATGGTCCGTGTTGTGGCGAATTTGTGTTGGGGCGATTGCGTTTATCGTTCCCGGGGTTTACCTGTTATTTAAATACAGGTTTGCATCAATGGCAGCGGTCTTTGAGAACAGTGAAGGCTATCAAGCGCTTGAGGACGGCGCGAGTCATTGGCAGGGGCAGCGTTTTCGGCTCGCCACATTAATTGCCTTGCCTATACTGACCGTCTTTATCATT
>JBMYRY010000573.1:0-2345 GCA_049602795.1 Bradymonadia bacterium | reverse complement strand
GTGAGCGTGCGGGGACCGTCAGCAGTCATCAAGAGCCATCACAATGTGGGTGGTCTACCAGAACGAATGCGCATGAAAGTCGTTGAACCCTTACGAGAGTTATTTAAAGACGAGGTCCGGCATGCTGGCCTTGAACTGGGTCTGTCGGAAGAGATTGTTTGGCGTCACCCATTTCCGGGGCCCGGGCTCGCCATCCGAATCTTAGGCGACATCGATGAAGAGAAGCTAACCACCTTGCGCGCGGCGGACGCCATCATGCGCGAAATCTTGGTCGAATCAGGGCTCGACCGCCCAATTTGGCAAGCACTCTGCGTCCTGCTGCCGGTTCGAACTGTTGGGGTGATGGGAGACGACCGAACTTATGAACGGGTTTTAGCCATTCGTGCCGTGGCGAGTACCGATGGCATGACGGCCGAGTGGTTCCCCATCCCACATGATGTCCTTGGGCTTATGTCGTCGCGAATCATAAATGAGGTGCCAGGTGTTAACAGAGTAGTTTATGACATTTCCAATAAGCCGCCAGCAACAATCGAATGGGAATAGCCACATGGCTCTGACGATACGTCAATAATTCAACCCACAATCCATCTTAACATGGATAGGTCAAGAGGAACCGAGACGGCTGCAAATATGGATTCGGCACACATATCAACTCAATCGAAGGCGACCAATAGGTTGAAATCAAGCCTTAGCCAACGGATTCATTTAATGAGCTTGGCGGGATTCATTGCCTGGATACTCGTAGCACTTACTCTGACCACCGGGCCTGGTTTCGCGCAGGTCCAAACGAAGATGGAGGACTGCACGATCGACTGGTCCGAAGGCGTCATACATGCCATGGGTGTCGGTCGTGCCAATTACGACTCTTCCATCGCCAGACCCTCTCGCAACGCACTTTTTAAGTCCGCTCTTGAAGATGTCAAAGGGAAACTCAGACGCGCAATTGCAAGCCTATGGCGATCTACCCCTCTTTTTGAAAACAGAAGCGGAGCAATTACCGCACTTGTCGAACAAACCTTGCTCGCCCATCCACCGAAGATTCAACTCTATTCAGATGGTAGTGTGCATGCCTTTGTCGATGCCCCCTTGAGTCGACTGGAAGGAATAACGCCCGACGAAGGGGTGGGGGAGTCCGCCCCCGTCGTTGTCAAGGTACCCTCAGACTACCTTCCAACACTCGGCGCAATCTTCTGTATGGCCGGCATGACAAAGAGTATTTCCCAAGCAAGAATTACCCTACATGACGCTTATCAGGATCTACCTACGTTTTTGCGCTCGACGGCCGTTACGAACACCAGCGCGCAATTCGACAAAGCGTTCCAATGCCTACGGCTTGATGAGTCTCGCTTCTCTAAGGAAGTGTGGTTACACCTGTCTTCTAATCCACGAATCTACATCGTCCGAACCGTGCACACTCATGCGCTGTAACCTGCTACAAATATTTACGGTCCTGGCATGCACATCCTTCGCGTGTAAGGACAGTGTTATCGTGAAAATACCACCCCCACCAAAAAATATGGGTGTGCTTGAATTGGACTGCCGAACCACGGGCGCAATCATCTTAAAGGGTGAGGCGCCGATTGCGATTTGCCGTGCGCCGGGCATTCATCAATTTGTCTTACCAACAGGCAGCCACCTCCTGATGGTTAAAGCCTCGGGACATTATTCGCAGTTCCACCAAGTAGAGATTAAAAACCTAACAGCCACAAAACTCCTCATCGAACTATTGAAAGAGCCACCGTAATCAGCCAACATGTCAACAAGAGATATGGAGAGTAGTCGGGCATGATTTCAGGAAAGATAGAAGCATTAAGCGTCTTTAAGATTTTGCGAAGCATTATGACTCGTAAAATGACAGGCACGCTGCGGCTAGAAGACCAAGAAATAGAAAAACGCTTTGTTTTTTTTAAAGGCTCTGTCCGACTCAGTTATTCCAACCTACCGTCTGAACACCTTGGAGCTCGCCTGAGAGACTTAGGACTCATCTCAAGCATCGAATTGCAGAAGTTAACCAAAACCGCTTCATACAGAACAGAGGGATTTACCGATGAAATTCTACAAGCTGGCTTAGTCGCCGAGCGCCGTCTATCTAGAATAGAGGCCTCACTCGCACGAGAGCGTTTGTTACAGATTTTCGAATGGAGTGATGGCACCTACGAATTCACAGAAGACGCCAAGACCTCAGAACTGCCGGCTTTTGACCTCGATATTACGGCACTCATCGTTGAGGCAACCTTCATTCGCACATCATTCACAACATGTGAAAACTTCGTGATGAATCTCCATGGTTCTCAAATACTGAAGTGCTCTGGTGCTCCTTCCGAGTCAATTGAGCGTGCGCTCCA
>JBMYRY010000572.1:0-2351 GCA_049602795.1 Bradymonadia bacterium | reverse complement strand
CTCACGTCCAGTAATACACAGTCGTTTTCCATCGCCCGTTTCGACGACTGTGCTGGCGCATTATAGGCAAACCTGGATATCTCAGCGATGACGCACTCATGTTTTTCCCGACACGCATTGTAGCTGCCAGGACTCCCATTCCACCGCCTATAAGCCAGCACCCCATCTACGAATCAGCAAGGCGCTACAATCGACTCAAACCTGATAGTGAGGCTCCGTGTACCGACTGATACCAATTGGTACAAATATAGTCGCACACGTGTTAGAACATAGAGGAACGACCGTCGAGTGATTGACTAGAAACAATGGAGTTCACGCGAGGTCTCCTTCTGAACGATATGTTTTGGTCGACATTCAGATCGCGTCACCCATTTCGGCAACGATAAGAGCAAGTTAATCATCAGATAAATCGAAAGTAGAGCAGCCTAATGAACAGAGATATGAGCCCTTATTTTTTCGCCCTATTCTTTATTCTTTCGATGGTCGCATGTGAATCATCCGATGACAGTATCGATTCAGTTGATAGTGGGACCGAGACAACTGATAGCGGGTCTGAGACAACTGATAGCGGAACTGAGACGACTGATAGCGGCAACGACGTTATTGACGATGGGCTTCACGCCGAATGGTTCGCTGACTACAATCAAGGTCAAGACATCACTTACCTCGACAACAGCGGAACGACCTATGCGAATGGCGATGCCAATCGTTATCCGATGGCGCCTAGTCACACGTTTATCGAAGACGTGCCGTACGGTCCCTTTTCTAGAAACGTGCTCGACATTTACCTACCGACGGATGTGTCAGGACCAACCCCGGTTGCGGTGTACATTCATGGCGGCGGCTTTTCCAGCGGAGATAAGACCAAGATCCACCAAGACAAGGGCGATATTGCCGCCTATCTTGCGGACGGGATCGCTGTCGCGAGTATCAGCTACCGCTATGGTGCTGCACATTCGGCGGCTAGCCAAACAGCCATACCGAACGGTGTGTGCGATGGCTCCGATGGTGGCTGTAGAAAGGATTACATATTCCGCGACGGCGCAAGGGCAATTCAATACATTCGCTATCGTGCCCAAGACTGGAACATCGATCCTTCGAAGATTGCCGCCTGGGGCAGCTCAGCGGGCGGTCAAATCGTGATGTGGATCGCGACGACGCCCAATCTAGCGGTTGCGGATCATCCCGACCCTGTCCTACGAGAGGACAGCCGCGTGCAGGTCGCCGGTCACATGACCTCTCAAGTAAGCGCACTCAATAGCGATTGGCCTGAATTACTCGATTTCAGTGACGCCTTCTGGGAGGCACTCGAATGGTCGGATGAGACCTACGACAAAGGACTGCAAGATAGCGTTTCGGCACTCAGGCGTTCGCCTGAGGGGCAAAAGCTACTGCAGGTAATCGATTACTATCGAGCGATGAGTGCAGATTCACCTCCAATCATGGCCGCGTGCTCGGTGAATGACCACAGCGAGGAGACCCTGCTTGATCCAAACAATGCCGACGATTTCCAGAGTAATTTCGTCCATCACCCCTCGCATAGCATCGCGATCTATGAACGCTGCCTTATGGTTCAAGAGTCATGTGAGGTCGCAACAAAGATTCTCAAGGTCGGCACATATGTGGACAGTAGAAAGACCCACAACGAGAACATGCAGGCGTTTATCACCGGCAGGCTCGGAGAGCTATAAATTAATCTGGTCACCGAAACGACGATTACCTCATTTTCTCGGCATCAAAATCGGTAAGAAACCAAAGACGTAAGGCAGACGCGTGCCTAAAACGTTGAGAGCAATTAGTTTCTTTTTTAAAGACTCACCGACCTCTCTTGCGCGGTCGAGGCTTACTCACCCATAATGGCACGTTTACTCGGAGCCCCACTTCACTAATGGACTGGTCATTGGACAGCCAAGCCCACCGAGTATACAGACCGACAACATCAAAAATGCCAAGTCCCAAGAGAAGTTCTGGACCGGAGAATTCAGCATCTTTGACTGTGTATTTGGTCCATCCAAGGTCGCCGTGCAATATATAGAAGCCCGTCGTCAACCCTGCTGCGGTGCGTAAGTATCCATCATCAAAGTCATTTTGCAATCGACCATATACACCAATCCAACGGGTCGGCAAACCACGACCAAGCTCACGTCTCACCGTCTGTAGCAGCGATAAGGAAGCCCTAAGCGCAATGGTTGGCTGAATCTCCTCTTCAACGCTGTAGGATGCAGCGCCCGTCTCGAGACCCACCCCCAACGCAAGCTTGCTAGGCTTGGGGCGCGTTTTGAAAGCCCGTGGTTTGACATCTGCCATGTTGAACAAGCAGAGCCCCACAGTAATCGCCATCAGCACCTTGC
>JBMYRY010000571.1:0-2357 GCA_049602795.1 Bradymonadia bacterium | reverse complement strand
GAGGATAATCGTTTAGTTCACGAAGCAAACGCGTCATCGCCTCTACGGCTTCGTCATCCAACGGAATTAGAACGTCTACATTCGACCAAGACTGATACGCCGCCTCAAAATCGTTAAGCTTGTCTTCGGATAGTCGAGCGAGTTGTCTCAACATATCGACTTTCAGTGTGCCATCTCCAGCAACGGCAATCTGACGAGCTTTGATGTCGGCCAGCGCATGCCAATCTTCTAGTCTCGTCAAACATGATTCAAGCCGACCTAACCGAGGCAGACTGTCACCGTGTAAGCGACACGTATCTTCAAGGACGCTGCGGACGCTCAACAAATCTTCAAATTCGACATCCAACAGGTCAGCGAGTCGATCACTGTACTTTAGGGCCAAGTGCGGATCGTCAGGCATATCCGTTCCGCCGATGGCGAGGCGCTCATATGCCGCCCTTAGCGCCTCCATATTTTCCGTGTACAGCGCAAGCTCGCTCACTAACTCAAGGACCTCTTCCTTTTCCGGCTCCAACGTAAGCGACTCGACGAATGCGGTCAGTGCTCCTGGTAAATCACTCAGTTTGTCCCGCCGCAAAACGCCTAACTTAAGATAAATGTCGGCGGCTGTCGTCGGCACAACCTCGGCTTCGAGCAGCATTTCATACAGTACACCGAGTGACTTCGATTCATTGGATTCAATCAGAACCCTCTCTAGTAGAAGACCAGCATCAGCCCCGACATCAGTAGCAATAAGATCGAAGAGGGATGCCTGTACTGAAGCCGCTCCGCTTCGCACATTGACCACCAAGGACAGTTCATCAAACGCCTCCTGATGCGCGCCTTTGTCTATGTAAAGCCGCGCGAGCCGTTCTCTCAAGTGAGCAACCTCAAGTGGGTCCTCAAGGAGAGGAATCTGCCTGTTCAAGCATCGTTCAATGGTGAGTTCATCGGAGAGTTGAACCGCAATTGCCTCCAACCCTTGAAGAGCCACGAGGTTGTCCTCATCGTTGGCTAAAATTCGCTCGTAGGCTTCCTTTGCCGCCTCCAAATCTCCGAGAACGTCAGCGCTCAGATGCGCGATCGACGCGAGCAACTCCGCTTCTCTCGCAGACCCGGTAACAAATTCCAATGCGCGCTCGTAGGCATTTTGAAGATCATCCCACCGACCGAGCTTTTCATAAATAGCGCAAAGTGCATTCACCGCGGAGACATCTGCCGGGTCTAGCTCCATAATACGTTCGAAGTAAGGCACAGATTCTTCGAGCCGCTCCAACTTCTCTGCGCCTATTTCCGTGACCACTCGTAAATAAGCCAGTTCTTCATCGGTCACTTGCTCAACGAGATCTTGGGCGGCCGCAAATAAGTGTTCAAATCCACCGGACAGACCTGCGTAGCGCATTGCCGGTTGTAGCAAGTCTACTCGCGTAGGTGAGGCATGCAATGCAGCAATGACTCGTTCAGTAGCTTTCGCATAATCCTTTTGTTCGTCGGCGTAGATTTCCGATAGACGGACCAATTGAGCCGTATATTGATCACTGTCGGGATCAAGCGCATCTTCTAGGAGTTCAATTAAGTCGGACCAGCGCTTTTCCTTCTCATAGTATGGGCAGAGTACATTATAGGCTTCCACGTGCCCCGGTTGCCGCATACGCAAACGCTCCCAACATTCCATCGCAGCAACAGTATTTGAGAGCGACTCTTGACAAATCCGAGCCATCCGCATCAGCAACTCACCAGATTCAATGTCGTCTACTGTGTCGTCAGCAGCAGCACTCAGAACGCTCAACAAAGCATGCCATTTGTCCCGCGCCCCATAGAGAGTCTCAAGACCATCCCAATTGGTCTGAGACAAGTATCGGTCACGGAGCTTCGCCTCAGCATATGCGTCAGATGGGTCCGTCTCGAGAATGTCATTCAACGCTTCCTCGGCCCGTTCTTCATCTCCAAGCTTATCAGTGAGAATCGGTATTAATTGTTTAAGTTGGGTCACTCGCTCGTCACCCGTCAAGTCGGCGAGACGTTCAAGGTACACTTCAGCAAGATCATCAAACCGCTCATGCCGCTCCAAGAGCTGTACGAGGGCAGATTCCCCTTCATCGGGGCGTTCTTGGCGAACAATTCGCCACAAATCGATCCCCTCATCCACCATATCTAGGCGCTGTACAGCTAAGTTTGCCATGCGCGTCAAAACATCGATGCGGGCATCCGATTCGAGCAACTCAACCTTTTTGTTGAGAGCATCAAACAACTGTTGCCAATCATGCTTTTGCTCATAAATCTCAATCAACAAGTCGAGACTTTCCAAGTCGTCTGAAACGATATCCACAATTCGCTCAAGGTGTTGAGCGGCCTGGGCATGATTGGAAAACTTATCG
>JBMYRY010000570.1:0-2358 GCA_049602795.1 Bradymonadia bacterium | reverse complement strand
ACAAGCCCCCTCGACTCAGCGAGAATGCGGCGGGCGGGACGAGGCTACCCTGGCACCAGGTGCCTGTCTGGCAAACTGTGCGCCATTTTTGTGCGCAGCTACTTTTGCATCCTTCTTCAGGGATTTGACACTCTTCTGCAATACCGCAATTCGTTCTGGGACTCGTGGTTGCTCCGTTTTCAATGCCATCGCAGATTCAGCCAGCAATCGTCTCTGCTCATTGATCGTCATTTCGGCGGCGGCCCCCGCAACCGCTTCAACCCGTCGAACACCCGCTGCGACACCGGTCTCTCCCAGAATCATAAAGTATCCAAGCTCACCTGTACTGGATACGTGATTACCCCCACATAACTCATAGGAGTGGGGTCCCGTTCTTACAGTACGAACTGCATCTCCATATTTTTCACCGAACAATGCAGTGACGCCTTGCGCTTTGGCATCGTCTATGGAGACATCTTCAAGAATCTCCAAAGAACGATTGGCTCGTATCTCTGTATTGACCCACTGTTCAACCTGACTCAACTGTTCCGTCGTCATGGGTTGACCATGGCTAAAGTCGAACCGAAGCCGATTCGTGGCAACGACCGACCCCTTCTGCTGAACTCCTGTGCCCAAAACCGTCTGAAGTGCTGCATGCAGCAAATGCGTTGCAGTATGATGCACTCTCTTCTCAGCGCGTCGGTCGACATCAACGAGTGCCTTTACTTTGCTCTCAGCATTCAGGTTGAATGTTCCACTCTCTAACTCGCCGATGTGGTGAATAATGCCATTGAACCGCTGGACATCGTTGACACGAATCACGAAGCCATCACCAACGATCTGACCATGATCCGACAACTCTCCGCCGCCCTCCGCATAAAACGGTGTGCTATCGAGTACGATTTCCACACCGTCTTCCGTGTGCTTATATCGAACCACAGAGGTTTCATATTCAGTCAATCCATAGCCTGCAAAACTTTGACCACCACTTGACTGAAAATTCACCCAAGCCGAGTCGTCCATATCGTAAAACTTCGCAGATTCACGAGACCGAGAACGCTGCTGCTCCATATATTGATCAAAAGCCGTCTCGTCGACTGTAAATCCATGCTCCTCCGCCTCAATCGCAGTGAGGTCGACCGGGAAGCCATAGGTATCGTACAACTCAAATGCCTCTTTCCCAGAGATCACCTTCGGTCCATTCTGTCGCGCATTTACTAAGCTTGAAATTCGAGACATGCCTCGGTCGATTGTTCGAAAGAATCTATGTTCTTCCTGCTCTAATGTCTGAACCGTGCTCCCTACCACCGCATCAGGTAAGTCGTAGATCCCGTCAAACATCTCAGCCACTTTAGGCACTAATCGATGCAAGAAAGGACCTTCAAACCCGAGTCGCCGGCCATGTCTCACTGCTCGCCTAAGGATCCGGCGCAAAACGTATCCTCGACCTTCATTGGAAAACTGCCCGCCCTCACTCAACACAAATGTAAGCGACCTAATGTGGTCTGCAATCACCTGAAGATCGATGCGGCGGTCAGCTTCAGTCCACCGTTTGCCGGACACCGACTCGATCTCTGCGAGCAACGGCACGAATAAGTCGGTATCGTACACGGTGGTCTTACCTTGAAGAATGGTCGTGATGCGCTCCATCCCCATACCGGTATCCACCGATTGAATACTCAATGGATTGAGTTGTCCCGACGCATCTCGATTATGCTCCATGAAGACATTGTTCCAAAACTCCATGTAGCGGTCACCTTCGCCGCCCATGACGTCCTCTGGTCCTGTACCGGCTTCGGGTCCTAGGTCGTAGAACAATTCTGTGCACGGTCCACACGGTCCAACTGGACCCATAGACCAGAAGTTTTCGTCATCACCATTTTCAACATCACCAAAGCGATAGATGCGCTTTTCGTCGAGCCCAATTTCATCGCGCCAGATGGCGAAGCTCTCATCGTCGTCCCGATAAACGGAGACATAAACGCGATCAAGATCCAATTGGTAAACGTTCGCGGTCAAATGCCAAGCCATCTTAATGGTTTCAAGCTTGTAGTAATCACCGAATGACCAATTCCCCAACATTTCGAACCAGGTCAGATGGCGACCATCCTTACCCACCGCATCGAGATCATTATGTTTACCGCCAACCCTCATCACTTTCTGTGCGGAGCAGGCTCGGGTGTAATCTCGCTTTTCCTGTCCAAGCAAAAGTGCTTTAAATTGATTCATGCCCGCGTTTGTAAATAACAAGGTAGGATCATCTGGTGGAATGATTGGTGACGATGCAACTTCGCGGTGATCCAGATCGGGATGATTGACAAAAAAATCAAGAAACGTTCGGCGGATTTTTCGGTGATGCCATTCCATTGAGTTATCCTT
>JBMYRY010000569.1:0-2397 GCA_049602795.1 Bradymonadia bacterium | reverse complement strand
TAACGAGTGCATCGGAGATCCGATCAGCCACCAGCCTAACTCGAGCGGCACGTCTCAAATCTTCATGAATCACCAGCCGCAGATGAGTTTGCCATTCTGGCCGAACCTCACCCACACGGAGAAGTCCTTCGTCAAGGTCACCCACATGACATGGCAGTGGACCAATCAAGCCCGTACTCTTTAATACCGACAGTGCGGCTGTTACCCGGTTCACCTGTATTGGCGAAACGTCTGCCGACTGCATGCACTCCATCCTCGGCAAGACAGTGTCGGTATAAGACACATAACCTGCATCGGGACCATTCACCCCATTTCGCCTAGATTGATATAGACACCAATTCACCCTGGCGATTGATTTAACGATATGTGTAGCGGAAACCTTATCCCCAAACCGTAGGGCAATATCAGCCTCACGTCCGACATCCATCATCTCAGCGGTAATCAAAAACACAACCGTCAACCCGGGATGCTCTCGCCCCAACATTTCGACCGTCGGTGCAACCATCGGGACCAAGTCCTCAGGCAGAGTGACCCGTACCTCACCCACAAACGCAGCGCTGCGCTGAACCATGGATCGGTGTACGCGGAAGACGGAATCTTCAACCTTTATCGCCTCCTGATACAGCACCTCGCCGTCTACCGTTAACGCATACCCCTTCGGTCGTCGAATAAAGAGCGTTTGACCCAACGCGGACTCCAGCTGATTCATCCGTCGATGCAACGTGGCCGGACTTGTTGATAGCGAATCTGCGGCCTTGCTCAAGGTCTTGAGCCGGGCAACGGCAACAAATTGTCGCAATAAATCCCAATCCATTTTTCAACTATGAAAGATGAAACCGTAAAATCAAGACTTTCCATCTCAAATCAAGTCACTAAAATCGGAACTGTTGAAACGAAAAGCATTAACGATGCATCAACCGTCACCTCACATAAAGGAGTCCTCTATGAAATACATTCTCCCCTGTTTTCTCTTCCTTGGTTTCGTCGCAACGGCTCACAGCGACGAGATCGACACAGCTAACTCGTCTTTTACATGGAAAGCCACCAAGGTGACCGGCGGTCACGAGGGTCAGATCTTCCCTTCGGCAGGTAATATTGAGGTCAAAGACGGCGCGATTCAGAGCGGCAATGTGACCATGGACATGAAGACCTTTACGGTAACCGACATTCAAGGCAAGTGGGCAGCGAAACTCTTGGGACACCTAAAAAGTTCAGACTTTTTCGACGTTGAAAAGTTCCCTGAAGCAACTTTGACCTTTGGACGGATTGAGGCTGGCACAGCACGAGGCCAATTAACGATCAAAGGTAAGACCAACCCCGTCATCTTCAAAGTAACGCAGACCGGCAATGCCTATACAGGTACTCTGACCTTCGATCGCACGAAGTTTGGTATGATTTACAAGTCAGGCAACTTCTTTAAGGACATCGGCGACAAGGCAATTCACGACGAGGTCAATCTGAGCTTCAAAGTCTCACTTAAGCCTAGCCTTAAGCAATAGGGTTAGCGCCTCCCACTCAGACAGTCTAAAGACACCATCGAACCCAGACATCGATTTCGGTTCAAATACAGCAGAGCACTGTCACGCCTTTCCAAAGGTATTCAAGAACGAAATGAACCTACACGATAGTCGGCTCAGATGAAGAACAACAACGGGTGCTTAAACGACTAAGGCGCCCGGTAATCAATCGTAAAATCAAAGGTGTGTCGGACGCCGGTGGTCATATCCCACTCACATCCGTACACCCACACTTGCCCACAGCGACCGTCGTACATCAGCTTGCCATTCTTTTTAACCTCATAGCCGTAGGTCCAAACGCCAACCCGGTTGCCAAAATTAATACTCACCTTGTTCTTACCCGGCTTAAGGTGGCGAGCAAGCTGAACTGAACAGCTTCGAGAGAATCCACATCGAGTCACCCTGACCCCATTTACAACAACGAAGGCAAAATCGTCAATGTTCGACAATTCCACAACCCACTGGTCTCCATACCCTTTGGGGCTACTCATCTGTTGAGATTCTTTCGCGATCGCTTTTCGATGTCTTTCCACCGCTTCAGCATCAATCTTGATCAGAAGATAAACTGTCCAGACAGGCTCGCCATCTTCCGTCTTGAGGACGGGAAGCGCATACTCAGCCACACGTCGAACATCACTCACTTTTCGATTTACGGTACTCGACACCTGTTGACTCATAGCCGTATGGTCGTCACCTTCACTAAAAACGTCTTGAAGAAACAGGGAGGATTCAATCTCAACCCCTAGGAACCGCGCATATTGGTGCTCAGCATCAAGCTGGGCGGATTGAAGAGACTCCTGTGTTGGATGACCCCAATTCGCTATGGGTTTTGCACTCTGCCCAACGAAATATAACGCGTCATCGTCCGGCGCCTGACGCA
>JBMYRY010000568.1:0-2440 GCA_049602795.1 Bradymonadia bacterium | reverse complement strand
CAGGCTTACAGAAGATGTCGACTGCACTAAATCCCTCAAGACGATTCCCACTATCCGAGGCTGCCGACCATGCGAGAGGTGGCAGAACCTGCCCTAACCCAATGTCCGAGCTCCATTCGGGATACATACAGTCTCCCATCGCTGGACGAGTTATGTCCATTTCGAGCCCGCCTCTTTCCCCAATGGGATCCAAGAGATTCACCGTTCCCTCATAGGCGTTTACGTACCAAAGGTTCTCGTCGGGTCCAATGGCAAGCCCCATCACACCAGGCTTACCGGTCGCGAACCGGTCGACTTCCGCGCCCGTTCGATCATAAGCAACAATGTCTCCTGTCTTCGGAAATGACAGGAAAATATGGTCCGTGGTCATCGCGAGCCCTGACGGTGTATCAAGACCGGTAATAAGCTCACGTTGGGTCACGTCCCCAATCTCATTGAATAGCTCTAGGGGCTCATTCATTGGAATCAAGTCTCCAATCACCACCCCAGTCGACATGTCGGCGACCTTCAGCATGCCGGCGCCCGTATCAACATAATAGAGTTCGTTACCCTCCACCTGCATATGTGACGGCACATCCGCCACTCGGCTAAAGGTCAACTCCGGATAGCGAGACACTCGTCCATCCGAATGGTCGTCGCCTCCGGGGACGTGGGGTTCTTGGAAATCGTATCGGACGATATGTCCATTATGACCGTCTGCCACAAAGAAGGCATGGCTATCTTGGTGGGCCATGCCCATACATAGTGGTGATTGATGCAGCATATCCAAGTGGCTGCCGTTAAGGCCGCCGGGCACTTGCGTTTGATTCACACTACAGTGAATCATCAGATCGGTGGACCAAAGTACTGGACCCATGAAGTCATTCGGAAAGGCAAAGCCATCCATGCCATTTCGACTTTCTTGACACGTACCAAAGCTGCCCCGGTCGCTAAACGCAATACTGGAGACTTCCTCCATGAAATGGCTTGCCGCTACGTCGCGCATGCGATCAATCGTCTGCCCTGCTGTGCCCGCATCAAAAAGAACGATATTGCCATCCCAATCTCGATCAACAACCCATAAGTTGCCCGGTGCATCAGGATCGAAGGCAAGGTCCCGTGGATGGGATAGACCATCGCTTCGATTCGCCAATGGGATCACTGTCCGCTCATCTTCGTGACCAAACTGAGCAACAAGCGCCGCTTCTCTCGGCATAGCTTGACCCGCGTCAGTCTCTGAGCCTTGATTATCCATCACGTTGCCCGGATTTAGAGGCGCGTTTTTACCTGCCTCATCATCGTCATCGCAAGCCCATAATAAAGAGGCAAGAGTCAGTAAAAGGATAAAACTGTAATGCATCGCAAACCACTCCAAGGAAACTCGTCTCTATCCTATACGAAAGATACGCATCGGCATGTCCAAAAAGCGTATTTAACATATCTTTTTCAATCCAACCCTGAACACGAGACTTCGCAGCAACTCTGCTCAGCGATGAACACAGTACGTCGACACTTGATCTATGAACCCCAATACTTGCAGCTCGGACAATCGAACCAACAGACCATGTCAATTTACGCGAAGGCATTGAAGTCGCAACGCTCGGTGAGTGACCAACTTGATATGCCCTACAAACATCGCCAATGTCGAAGACAGCTAAACTGTCCGCTCGAGAGGGATCTTCAAACGTTTAGCCAATTTAACGGCATGCGACTCTACTTCTATCCCACCTTTTTTCCAGTCAATGACATTGCCATACCGATCCACCAGGAAAGATTCGTAGCCCGAAGGAATTGAAACCGATCGCTCGGTCAAATCCACCCCCAACTCATCGAAAGCAATCTGATCTGGATGCGCGCAGGCGATCAGACAGACTTTTACATACTGACCCTTCAACTGATCGACCTGTGTCCAATCGCTGAGTGCGGCATCAAATGGACTCGCCGACGTCCGTTCAATCTCATCGTGCATCCGCTTGACAATGGGTCTAGCAAACAGAATAAAGCCGAGAAACAAAAGCACATAGAACCACCACTCCGACAAAAGCGCCACCAATGGCGCCCAGTCTGATATCCGGGCTCACGGTGAACCACTTCAATAATTCATCATAGACAGTTTCCATTTGCCTGTACCCCACCCCTTAATTCCACGGTCTCAAATCACCTCAACGATTCGATATACCTACTCAAAACCATATGCGACACCTCATATCACCAAGACCAATGTAGGGCACCTCTGCTACACGGAGCTAGATACACCACAGCTTTTGGGACTCGCAGCCCAAGGATACATACTTCCATCATGCTCTGCCAAAATGCCTGCGTCGTCACCATTGTTCGATATTCCTTTTTCAAAGTTGAAGTGTGAACTATCCTAGGAGCTATGACTCGTGTTCTACTCTTCATCAGTTCCTTGATCCTGGCTCCACACACGCTCTTTGCAGCGCCCGGTACCAACCGCAAC
>JBMYRY010000567.1:0-2450 GCA_049602795.1 Bradymonadia bacterium | reverse complement strand
CAAGCTGAGGAATCACCGATTTAGTCCGTACCGACGCATACCAGTGAATTAATCGCGTGTGCGGTCTCAGCATTTCATCGAGGTCTGCCGCCGTATTGGTACGGAACCAATGCTGAGAGACCTCAGGACCAATCGGAAAGAAGAGTTCCGGGGGCAAGACCGAACATTCATCTGGTGCCTTCGCTACCATTTGCTGCAACAGTTTTGTACCGAGCGCAAAACGCACAAGTTGCTGGCGGCTCGATAAGTCTAACATCCCATTAAGCAGTCTGAGCATGAAAGGGTGCTGCGGTGTTGACGCTAAAATCGCATTATTTGCCACCGCTGGATAAAGATGCTCCACCCGGCGAAACGTATCCCAGCCTCGCTCCTTTCGGCGACACAGGTCGCGATACAGGAGCATCGCCCCAGCCTTAGCCCAAACCAATGGATTCCTGCTGTCCTTCACCGTACTCGGCAATGCAATGTGCTCAGCTCCGCAAAAAGCGGAATGTTCCTGTCGAAGTAAATCAAAGTCCTTGAGCGTGATCGTATCTGTGTCCAGATAAACACCACCTTGATTAGCCAAAATTGCGGCACGCATCATATTCGCTTTGGCTGCTGGCTGCTCGAGCTTTCGAAAGAGGTCCACGAGAGCACCGGAGCGATCAATTGGGGCTTTCTCGAGCGTTTCAAGAGTCAGGCGGCTCAATGCAACATTGGGCAGAGCAAGTGCCTCATCCAGAGCTGGACTGCGCTCTAATTCATCTGCATGATGAATGAGAACCTCTGAAAAGCCTCCCCTTATCGCAGCAGAGCGAACCCCCAAAATGTACGCGTAGGGGAGCGAGCTACCGAACCAGACGAAATGAGCGACTGCTGGAATCATAAGACTGCCTCACCACGTACACACGCCCGCGCGAAATTAGGCATCAGAATCCTCAGTCTCCTCCGCCGATTCATCGGCGCTGCCATGCTCTTCCTCGATTGTCGTATCTACAGACGATGAATCAGGTACGGCATCTTCGGCAGCTTCCGCGGTAGCGCTCTGTTCGACATTTGGTTCAGACTCATCCGAGGTGGATGACGTTTCCAGACTTACAAATTGCAGTTCCAGACGCTTCGTCTCAAGCTCATGAAGAATGATCTTAGCCCGCAGGGTTTGACCAACTGCTAGGTCATCAACGCCGATGTCCTCACCGAGTTTGAGGACACCGTCGAGACCTGATTCAACCGCCGCATAAATCACGTCACCTTGGATACTTTCCACGACAACGTCCACATCTTGGTCGAGGGTATATTTTTGCAGAAGCTCAGTTGTTAAATCTGCGCACAATTGCTTGATACCAAGATTTGCTCGACCACGTTCCTCGTCGATGTCCAGCATGATCGCGCGAACGGTCTGCCCTGCTTCGTAATCCTCAGAGGGTTCACCCTCATAAACCGCCCACGAGAAGTCACTGACATGAATCAATCCATCAAGTCCACCATCTAACTCCACGAAAAGACCGAAATCTACGACCTTTGAAATCACAAAGTCCTTCTCAGTGCCAATGGGCAAACTTTCACGAATGGCAAGCCAAGGATTATTCTCTGGATCCTTTAAACTCAACCCAAGACGTCTTCGATCCGTCTCACATCGGAGAACCCAGCACGTCACTGAATCTCCAACACTCACCGCTTCTTTCGGCGACTGGATCTTCTCAGTCCAGGACATCTCAGAAACATGAACCAAGCCTTCAATGCCATCATCTAACATGACAAACGCACCAAACTTGGTCATGCCTACGACACGACCACTCACCTGAGCGTTAAACGTGTATCTCTCGTCAGCACTCAACCAGGGGTCGGGGATCAGTTGCTTCAGACCGACGCTGACTTTTTCAGTTTCACGGTCGAATTCGAGGACCTGTAACGTAAGCACTTCACCGAGCTGGGTTGCCTCGCGCGGATGGTCAATACGCCGCCAGGCCATATCCTTCACGTGTAGGAGAGCATCCAGCCCACCCAAATCTACAAACGCTCCAAAAGACGCAAAGCGGCGTACTTCGCCGGTCAAAACCTGACCAATCTCCAACTCTTCAAGAAGCGCTTGCTTACGCTCTTCCAATGACCCCTCCACGAGAGCACGCTCGGAAACGACGAGTTGATTTTTTCGGTCTCGATATTGGGTGATAATCACCTCAATGACGTCCCCCACTTTGGGTGCATTGGACCGCGATGGTAGGTATTCACGCTCTGCTAAGATCGCGTGAAGCCCGTTAACCGTCACGCCCATCCCACCGCGCGTGCGAGAAACTACGGTTGCTTCAACAGCCAGTCGATCATCGATACGTGCATGAATCCAATCCCACAACTCGAGTCTTTCAGCTTTGTGCTTTGAAACGATCGCGTGATCGTCATGAACAGCTTCCACAAAGAACGCACCTTCGAATCCAGTCTCAATCGGTTGTTCTCCATCCCGAATTTTC
>JBMYRY010000566.1:0-2458 GCA_049602795.1 Bradymonadia bacterium | reverse complement strand
TTAGTTTCCGTTCAACTAAAGCCGTGAGCTTCATCTCCGCGCTCACAATTTGGCTGCCCGTCGCATTACCTAATCGGAAAGCCAGGACAGGCATGTCTCGGTGACGACCAATCACCATCACATTGCTAAAAATAATGCTGGATTTTGGAGCGGATGCTTTGGAGAAAATGATACCCGTGACGATCGCTGCGTAGACAATGCCAACAAAGGCTTCGAGGATTACCAAGAAATCAGCGTAGGGGGTGGCTGGTGACAGTGACCCATAGCCGATGGTACTGAACGTCTGTACGCTAAACGATAAACAGTCGAGAAATCTGTTTTCGGTTACGTTAGAGATACTGCCCTCTTGCAGGTAAAACAGTACGCCAAAAAGCAAATTAACTAGCAGAAACCAAAAGCCAGACCAGAAGAAAAGCTGCATCCAGGAGCCTTCGCGCAGCCGCGCGTACCAGGTGCTTTTCACACCCTTAGGTACACCGACTCGGATCGCTTGCTGATAAGGATCTGGTCGATATATTGGTTTCATCTCTCTGCTGTTCTCCCCATCATTTGTGCCCCGATGACGTATGCCTTCCGTACATCGCACACAAGCGTTAACCCGTAGGATAAGAGAGCCCAATTAGAAACACAAACTTTTGCCTACGCTCGAAGTGCGAATCGCATGATTTTAGGGCGCAGCTTCTTCCGGTCTTAAGGCTTCTATATCCTCGGGTGAACAGTCTGAAGGTGCACTGATGGGATTGCATCTGGATGGCGTACCCATGGGGATCACGAAGCCATATGTGTCGGCTGTGGGAGGGAAGGGAAAGTCCGTGCTAATGAAGTGCGCGCCACTAGCGAGTGCGACCATTGCACGTTGATAATCGACCGCGTTGGACTCCTCGCCATCGCTATCGGCGCGGGTTCTCACGAGATGGTTAGCTCGAACGACAGCTTCAATTCTTTCTTGGCTAGTGAGTGGGTTATTGAGCGAGTGATAGGCTGCATAGGGCGCTTCAAGATTGCCGTAGGCATCGGAGAGCATGAGTGAACCTGCTTCGTCTCCATCGAAAGACAGGTTCGCCGCACGTAGCGCTCCTGATGTATGTAGAATTGGAATCAGACGGTTCCGGGTTTCCCCAAGCGTTAACCAGCCTTCCGCACGGATACTATCACGGACGTTTTCATAAGTACGCCGGAGCAATTGGGGGGTTACTAGACGGCTACGTCCCCAAGTCTGCTCAAGAACCTCATTGAGCTTCAAAATGACCATGTCCGGTGGATCCAGATAGCTCTTAGGTTCAATTAGGACGAGCAAAGGATGATGACCAGGGTTTAAGTCTGACCATGCTTTTAGGACTTGGAGGCAAGTTGTCAGCGACTCACAGGTACTTCGATCATCCGCAAACAGGATATGATAGACGTCGAACGCCCCCGCTTGATTTTGAAAAATGTCGAGTTCGAATTGTCTTACGCCCTGGATACTTAATTGTTCGTCTAGTGGAAGGTGGCTGTAATTCCAGGGCAGAAAGTCGATGTCCGGTGCGAGATGATAACTGTTGTGAGTGCCGAGTGCCTGAAGATGATTGACTCGCATTCGGTCATCGCTAGGGTAGCTTGGGGGGCGGTAAGTCATATCAGGTTCAGCAGGACTTACCTCGTTGTCGTATTCTCCGCTAGCATCGATGCTGTCCATATCTTGCGTTGAGCCCGCATCGATGTCTTCTACTGGCGTTGCGTCTCTATCAGTCACATTGACCTCTGGAGACATCGGTTGGTCATCTGTTGTCGTAGGATCTGCACAACTGATACAAATGAATGTGACGATGGATAAACGGAGCGTCAGTGGTAAGAGGCTGTACATAGCGACGATGTTAACAGAATTTGGACTGCCGGTCCGCCGACATAA
Organism: Bradymonadia bacterium; assembly: GCA_049602795.1. Lineage (GTDB taxonomy): Bacteria > Myxococcota_A > Bradymonadia > UBA7976 > UBA1532 > JBMYRY01. Next base: position 570 of record JBMYRY010000566.1, on the reverse strand, counting down.
CCTACTGCGCCATAAATTTTGTCCAGTGTCTTGCGAGATGTTTTGAGCCTTGGCGTCATGATCATGGCTCGGTACACTGGTCATAGAGACCTCATCTGCCATGGGTGAGGCGGCTAAGTCTGGGAGTGGGGTGGATGACGATTGAGAGATCATCAAGACAGTATGCCGATGAATTTAGTGATGCTGGTTTTTGGGAGAAGCTGCGCGCTGGTATCAAAGGGGCAGGCGAGAATGTCTTAAGAATCGCTCTTAGGCTCTATTATTCCGCTCGGGATCCCGATACCCCGGCTTGGGCTAAGACCACAATTTATTCGGCGCTTGGCTATTTTATTTGTACGCTCGATGCAATTCCTGACCTTACGCCAGTGCTTGGTTTTAGCGATGACCTGGGGGCATTGAGCTTGGCACTTGCCACTGTGGCTGCCTTTGTTAAACCCGACCATATTGCAGCGGCAGATGCAAAAATGGAGACGTGGTTCGGAGGTTCACCGCCCCCCAATGGCGATTAGATATGGGCCTTTTGGAAGTTGCAGGCAGCCTCTACATGCGTTTTCGGACGACGGGGCATGC
>JBMYRY010000565.1:0-2466 GCA_049602795.1 Bradymonadia bacterium | reverse complement strand
CCGGGTTGTACCGGTGATGACATGTATAAGTCAACACATACTCACCTCGGAAATTTACTTTCATAGTGTTGGTATTTAGCTTGAGAAGCGCGGCTACTTCTGGCAGACACCCTTCATGCTTACAACTCTTCGAATTGAAAACTTTGCCCTCGTGGAAAAACTGGAACTCGATTTCAGTAAGGGATTGAGTATCGTCAGTGGCGAAACCGGTTCGGGTAAATCGATTCTAATGAACGCGATTGGTGTAGTACTCGGCGGGCGGGGTCGCTCAGAATTCGTCAGAGAGGGTACCGCCAAAGCAATCGTAGAGGCACGTTTCGAATTAAGGCGGCACAGTGAAATTCTAAGAAAATTAACCGATAGTGGTCTTCAATCCGGTGACGAACTGGTCATCCGCCGACAAATCACCAAATCTGGGCGCTCCACAAGTTACGTTAATGGCGCACTTGTCACGGCGCAAATGCTCAGCTTTCTGACGTCTGACCTCGTCGATATTTCAGGACAACACGCCCACTACAGTCTACTGCGCACCGATCAACATCTGGTGATGCTCGATCGCATTTGCCAACTTGAATCATTGAGTAAAACCGTGGAAACACAATACGCAGACCTTGCGGCGGTGAGTGCTCAAATCGAGGAGTTAAAACAACAGCGGAGAGACCGTTCGGATCGGGAAGCATTTTTGCTCTTTCAACTCACGGAGCTTCGTGAAGCAGAGCTTGAAGACAGTGACGAAGAGGAAAACTTAGAGACGGAAGCCAAGCGACTTCGTAATCTTGAGCGTATTCAAAACCTGAGTGAAACCATCACCCAAAGGCTCTATACCCAAACCCAATCGGCGATGGACCTCATAGGTCAAGCACTAAAGGCGATCGAGGAACTGACAACACTCGACCCACAACTGAATCCGACGGCGCAAGATCTAACCACGAGTGCTGTGCTCGTGGAAGAATGTTACCGCTCGATTACTCAGTACAGAGATCGACTCGAAGGAGAGCCTGCCCGCTTATCAGAGATTGAGGAACGGCTAACGCAGCTCGCAAAGCTACGACAAAAGTACGGCGTCACTCTTGCGGACGTGATTCACCGGCGAGATGAGTTGGAGGAAGAGTTGCTCAATCTGTCCAGTAGCGATGAGCAGCTGACAAAAGCGATGGCGATACGCGAAAAACAGAGCGAGGCTTTGATTCGCAGCGCAGAACAACTGAGTGCTGCACGTCGTTCTGGAGGCGAGGTATTCGTCGCCTCTGTTGAGCAGGAGTTACAAGACCTTGGAATGAAAGGCGCCAAGCTCGGCTTAAACTTTACCGCGCTTGCAAGTGGTTTACAGTGCGGCAACCAGTTCGTGGGACCCAGAGGTCTCGAACAGGTCGAGTTCTTGATCAGTACCAACGAGGGGGAGCGAATTGCCCCGTTGAGTCGCATTGCAAGTGGCGGAGAACTCTCACGCATCATGCTTGCTGTAAAGCGGGTCATGGCCGAACAAGATCCTGTAGAAGTCTATATTTTTGACGAGGTCGACGCGGGCGTTGGAGGCGTCACGGCTAAAATGATCGGTCAAAAACTTGCTAAGGTTGCCCAGCTTCGTCAAGCCATTTGTGTTACCCACCTTGCTCAGATTGCGGCATTGGGTGACCAGCATTTTGCGGTGGAAAAAATAAGCCGAGATGGCAGAACCTACTCCCAGGTCACGGCCCTTGAAGGCAATACACGCGTCGCCGAGATCGCCCGAATGCTTGGTGGAAAAGCCAACTCAGAATCAGCAAAAAATCATGCCGTTGAATTGCTAGACGGTCAATAGGTTGCTGTTCAATCTAAGTCTTCTACAACATTGAACATTTCAAGGGTTGGGCAAATTACCATTCAAATCGTATGGACGAAACGCACTAAACGCCCGAATACGGCTGACTAAGTCTGGACAATCAACAAAGGGATTCCGGTTGCCCTGGAGGCGCTGAACAGCCGTATTCCTCAATGTCTCTCTCTCGGTTACAGGATCTCCCTGATGCCAACGCCTCAGAACATCCGCCTCCGACTTTGGAATCTCGAGACCCCAGCGCACGGACATATAGAACATCGCCCGAGCAACATCTCCCTTTCGGTCTCGCCTGACCTCAAAGACTTCTTCTCCAGCGGCATTCTGGCCTCTATAAGACGGCGCAACATCCATGGTCCGCTCACCGAGAACATCATCGAAGACAAAATCGTTTCTCGCTGCCTCTGCTAAGGGCGTCGCCGGCACTAGATGATGGAGGTCTGCATCCTGGTGTGAGTACAAAGCTGACATTTGGTCCTCAAACAGCTTTGACTTCGGCCACAGACGCTCCGCAATCATCTCGTCACGGTTGGGCTCCTCATCACTAGGTTGTGCGGCAGTCGCCCCCGTGTACATACACTCGACGACCATACCACTTCTGTCACCGCGGATGCGCTCGACTTGAGTGAACATTAATGTACGAGCAGTGG
>JBMYRY010000564.1:0-2475 GCA_049602795.1 Bradymonadia bacterium | reverse complement strand
TTCCTCAGAGAGCAATCATCGTGCTATAATGGAGTTGGGTGGAACAAGCACACCAAGAAGTGGAGAACCTGGATCCGACACGAAGGCAAACTTTATACCCTGGGCACATTTCCCGCTGAGAAAGAGGAGCTTAAGACATCTGATGGGGCTGAAGCATATAACCCCAATGGATTAGTACCCAAGAGTATTCGAGCAATTAAGGCAGTATACCCGGACATGATCATTGTGACCGACGTTGCTCTCGATCCCTATTCGAGCGATGGACATGACGGTCTGGTCAATGACAAAGGCGAAATCATTAATGATGAAACCGTCGACATTCTGGTACGTCAGGCACTCGTTCAAGCAGAAGCCGGTGCTGATATTATAGCGCCGAGCGACATGATGGACGGTCGAATTGGGGCTATCAGAGACGCATTGGATGAATCCGGGCACACCCAGGTCTCGATTATGTCGTACACCGCGAAGTATGCTTCTGCGTTCTATGGTCCTTTCCGCGATGCACTCGACTCGGCGCCAAAGTTTGGTGATAAAAAGACATATCAAATGGATCCAGCGAATGTGCGCGAGGCACTCCGTGAGGTTGAGGCTGATGAATGTGAGGGCGCGGATATTCTCATGGTGAAGCCCGCCGGACCGTTTCTTGATGTCATTCGGTCCGTTCGAGAACAAACCCATCTACCCGTCGCTGCCTATCAGGTGAGTGGAGAATACGCGATGCTGAAAGCAGCGTCGGAACGCGGCTGGCTCGACGAGCGCAAGGTCGTTTTGGAGAGTCTCTTAGGTATCCGAAGAGCTGGAGCAGATGTCATTCTCACGTACTTCGCTCGTGACGTCGCTCGATGGTTGACTCATCATGACGCCTGAGTTCATTAACGACTATGAAGCACTCGACGATGCCTTAGAACGACTGAATGAGGCCACAGTTATCGCATTAGATACTGAATTTGAGTCTAATCGAAGTGGGACCACCTTATCACTGATTCAACTGACCGATGGCACGCAGAGCTTTGTCATCGATGCCTTAGCTCTCACGGACCTTGACGGTCTCATCCCGATGCTGACATCGGATGCGATCACCTGGGTTGTCCATGCAGGTCGGCAGGATGTCGATCTCATCGCGAAGGCGACTCATGGTCATCGACCGGCTCGTCTTTTCGACACCCAGGTAGGCTGGGCATTATGTGGTCCAGAATACCAAGTTTCTCTCGCCTACCTTGTCGCAGCTCTCTGCGACACGCGGTTACCAAAAGGACACCAAAATGACTATTGGCTCAAACGACCATTAGATGTGGAACAAATTAGATATGCCGCTGATGATGTGAAGTATCTTCACCACATTTTTGGTGAGATCACGAATCGACTCGGTCCCCTTAATAAAATTGAGATCGCTTTCGAAGTCACTCAAGAAACAATGCGCCCCGCGTCATCAAGGTCGAAGACAGTTACCCTCGCGAGTTATCGAAACCTATGGCAACTCGACCACCGACAACGCGGTGCATTAATCTATTTGATTCAGTGGTATCAAGAGGAACTCGCATCGAGAGGCAAGAAGCCTGTTCATCATAAAGTGCTCTACGACATTGCGGCGGCTTTGCCCGAGACGGTGGCTGACTTAGCGGCCATCAAAAGTGTACCCGCACGATTCGCGCATGGTACCGGTGGCTCGGTTCTAAAGCCGATGATTGCGGCTGCTGAAGACGCAAAACCATTGCCCGACACCGCTCCACCAAGCCCATACGGTTCCTACCAACAACTCTACAGCGATGCATGGCTGCACTGCGCACGTGTTGAAATTTGTCAACAAGCTCAGATCACTGTGGAGTTGGGTTTCCCTCAGTGGCTGCAAAACGATATTCGCACAATTCTCGAAACACATTCAGACCCTCGCGCTGCCCAAACAGCATTCAAGGGTTGGAGACGATTCTTAAGGACGTATTGGGTCGGGTACTGCGAAGATACCTTCGGGCTTTAATCACATGAACAATCAACGCCTAATATTCATATTCTCAATCTGTCTCTGCCTTGGCATTCACGTGGGTCAAGCGTGTGCCGATGCCAACGAATTTTGGCAACAGTGGTCGGATGGGAAAGCTGAAGTCAATGCATATCGCATCCAGCAAAAACGCTACAATAAGCTCAGAACTGGCACACTGTTCCTCATCTATGTCACGGAGCCATTCTCTATCTCAAGGCAAGTCAAGGTTGATTATTACGACGAGAATAATCCCGATCATACGATCGCCCTTAAACTCAACATCATCGAAGCGTTTCAAACGGGTCTCTATGACTATCGACTCATGCGCAGCCACTTTTTTGACGCGATGAATCATTTAAGGCCACTAAAGTCAGTGTATTCTTCTCAAGAGTGGTGCGGGAGCACGTATGAACAAATTAATTGGTTGCCTAATTACGCCAAACTGAAGATTCAAAGCTATTTTGAAGGCGCATCCATAGAAACACAGCTGCCCGTTG
>JBMYRY010000563.1:0-2488 GCA_049602795.1 Bradymonadia bacterium | reverse complement strand
AATCCCATTTTCCATGTACGCTCAGAAAACGCGGAGGGGGACGGAACACGATGCTCAAAGCAGTTCGTTTGTCTCAACGTACAAGCCAAAACTAACTTTCGAACATCCAGTTGAAGGATGCTACTGCCATGCGTTTGATTAACATACTGCTCCTCTTTATTTTCGTCGGCTGTGAAACGACAGATACTCCGACGTCAACACCCGATGGAGGCATCTCGGTTGATGCCGACACACCACACAGCGACGCTGACGCAGCAATGCCGGAACGTGACTCGGGTGTCATCAACAGTTGCCCTGAACCCACCGAGGAATCCTGTCAAACAACCGTATTTAACGACTGTGTCCCACGCGAAGGTAGTAATGGCGCAACGCTTTTGCGGGGAACAATTATCGAGAAAGACACATTAATTTGTGATGGAGATGTACTTATCGATAAAACATCGAAGTCCATCATCTGTGTGGGTGAAGATTGTTCAAATGAGCCCCTTGCGAGCGAAGCCACCGTTGTGTGTGCAGACATTATTCTGCCTGGATTGATCGATCCTCACAATCACATGAGTTATAACACTCTCCCACCATGGCGTTCAGGCGGTCGGCTGTTCGACAATCGAAACCAGTGGCGAAGTGAGATTGGACCCGACTTATATGATGCTCGCCCCCCACGGAACGATGCCATCGCTGCGAGATACAGCGAACTAAGACTCCTATTGTCAGGTACAACGTCTGTTCACAAAGCCGAAGATACCCGATCGAGCCATTCACACGTTCGCAATATTGACCGGGCAGATGATGCTCATGGTCTTGGATACGGTGATAGCGCCTTTAGAGAGTGTGTCTTCCCCTTCACGAGCAGTTGTTCCAACCAACCTGATTACACGAATAACACCGATATTCCAGAACGAGCCTTCGTCGCGCACGTGGCGGAAGGAATCGACACACGTTCACGCGAAGAGTTCGATGAATTTTCTTCCGACTCAAGGTTAGGCTCCAAAACATCAATCATACACTGCACAGCATGTAACGGCGCACAATTCAATGAAATGGCAACTACGGGTACCAAGCTCATATGGTCTCCTCAGTCAAACATCGTGCTCTATGGACAAACAACCGATGTAGCGACGGCGTTACGAATGAACGTGACCGTCGCCTTAGGACCAGACTGGACTCCGTCTGGCACGATGAACATGTTAACTGAGGCAAAGTGTGCCAAGCAGGTTTCGGAAACCCATTGGGATGATGTAATCACAAATAAACAGTTGGTACAGATGATGACGGTCAATGCAGCGGAAGCCCTCGGTGTCGCAGACCAAATTGGGAGTCTAGAGACTGGGAAGCTGGCAGATGTCCTTCTGATTTCGGGTGACCGACGACAGCCCTATGCCGCCGTAATTGAGGCTAGCACCACCGACCTAAGAGGCGTCTTCATTGATGGACTGTTGCAGCTTGGAGACCAGGACATTTTCAATTCAGACATCGCTCGCAACGAGTTCTGCGAAATGATCACCTTATGCGATACCGAAAAAGTCATTTGCGTCAAGGACATCGCCGGTGAACCCAATCGTTTCGACCGTGCTGATTGGGCACGCTTTGGGTTTTACGACATTGTCAATTACGTTGAGACTATCGTTCAAGACCAAAAACCGTCGGGTCTTTCTCCGGAATTGGAATACGCCTACGTCGTCCACCCGTTGTTTGAGTGCCTGCCTACTTTCGATTGCATCATGGGCAACGACTACGTCTCAGGTACGCCATCGGCAGAGGACGCCGACGGGGACGGCATATCTAATGATGCCGACAACTGTCCCAACACATTCAACCCAGAACAAGATAATTTCGACAGTGATGAACGCGGTGATGCATGTGATCCTTGTCCCTGGCGTTTTCCAGATTGCCCTTGTCAGGCTCCAAGTGGACCGGACCGAGACGGAGATGGCGTTCTCGATGCCAGTGACAACTGCCCTGCTACGCCAAACACAGAACAAGAAGATGCCGACAGTGATGGGCTCGGAGATGCGTGTGACTTATGCCCTCAACTCCCGATTTCATCAACAGATGCCTGCCCGGTCTCCATTGCTCGTCTCAAACGTGGCGAAGTGCCGGCTGAGGAATTTGTCGAAGCCGAAGGCACGGTCACCGGTGTATACGCGGCGCATTTGAACAACAACTCGGTAGGCTCATTCTTCATTCAAGCCGGCGAATCGAACGGTGGGTTTGATGGTCTCTTCGTTTATATGGGGAATCGAGATCCCCAAGTTGCCATACCCGAGGTTGGTACCCGAGTCCGCGTAAGCGGGACAACCGGTGATTTCTTTGGGCAGATACAACTCAGCAATGTAACAAAAATCGATACCGTCACGCGGTCTGTTATCCTTCCGAGTGACCAGGTCCTATCTCGTTTAGATGGGGTGGAAGCTGAATTTGAAAGCGAACTCATTTGTCTATACGACTTAACCGTCGCGGATATTGCCCCCGAGCCAGGACCCGGTGA
>JBMYRY010000562.1:0-2494 GCA_049602795.1 Bradymonadia bacterium | reverse complement strand
GCGATAGCATGTAGGTATAGGTAGGGAAAGACATCTGCCCTGCACTATTGCGAGTATTTTTAAGGAACAATCATTATGCAACTCGATATTAAAGACATTGATTCCGTCTCAAAAGAGGCCACCGTTAACCTTACTGCTGGTGAGGTAAACTCCGCGTTTGCTTCCGTGTACAAACAAATTGGTCAACGCGTGAGTTTGCCAGGCTTTCGGCGGGGTAAAGTGCCCGTGGGTCATCTACGGAAAAAGTTTGCGCGAGATGCGGCCTCAGAAGTGCTTCAAGTGCTTGTAGAAAAGGGGTGGCGTGGTGTGCTTGAAGACGGGAAAATTATGCCCCTCAGCGAGCCAAAGTTTGACCTCTCTCCAGTTGTTGAGGGCAAAGCCTATACCTTTAGCATGACGATTGAGGTGCCACCGGTCTTCGAAGTGAAGGCATTCGATGGTTTGACCGCTGAACGGGATGTGTGGACGGCTTCCGAAGACGTGGTGGCGCACGAACTCATTCATCTCGCTGAGAACTTTGCGACCTACGAGCCGGTGGAAGGACGAGATGTCACGGAATTGACTGATTCGATTGTCTTTGATTACGCAGGCAAGGTGGATGACGTGGCATTTGAGGGCGGCACAGCCCAAGGTGCATCCTTGATTCTGGGTAGTAATCAATTCATTCCTGGGTTCGAAGATCAATGTGTTGGACAGACGATTGGTGAAACCTTCGACGTAAATGTGACCTTTCCCGAGGATTATCAATCTACAGACTTAGCAGGTAAAGCCGCAGTCTTCACATGCACTGTTTCTGAGATCCGGTCAAAGACCGTACCGGACATCGGACCAGCGCTTGCTGAGCGAGTTGGTGAACCTGATTTGGACACGTTGAAGCAGAAGGTAAAGGAAAGCTTAGAAGCACAATCGAATGAGAACTCATTGACCGAAACTCGCGAGGCGCTTCGAACACAACTCGGGGGTCAATATGATTTTGACGTGCCGGCAAGCTTGGTTGAGTCAAGCATGTCAGAGCGACGAAGTCGTGCGGTTAACACCGCAGTGCGAGATGGAAAATCAGTGGCAGACGCTGAGAAGGAGTTTGATGAGCAAGACGGTGTTCTTGATGATGTGAAGTCATCGATGAGAGCGATGTTTGTGCTCGATGAAATTGCTCGGACCGAAGAGATTGAAGTGTCTCCGTTTGATGTGCACCAAGAAGTAGAAAAATTGGCGGCTTCCATGGGTCCTTATGCCCATCAATTTCGCCAAATGTACCAAGACGCAGATCGACGAGCATTGCTTGCGCGTCGATTGAAGCATGATAAGGTTCTTGATTTTATTTTGACGAAGGCTAACGTGACAGACGTGCCGAAAGACGTGCCCAAGCACGACAATTGTGAACACACGGGAGAGGACAACTAATGAAGTATCCAGAGTGGACAGATTTTGCGCCAAAGAGCTTGATTCCGACTGTTGTTGAGCAGACGCACCGCGGTGAACGAGGTTGGGACATCTTTAGTCGCCTCCTGAAGGACCGAATTATTTTCTTGGGCACTCCTGTAGATGACCGAGTGGCAAACATTATCATTGCGGAGTTGCTGTATCTTGAGAGTGAAGATCCCGAGAAGGAAATTTCCCTCTACATTAATTCTCCTGGTGGTGTTGTCACGAGTGGGATGGCGATTTATGACACCATGAATCATGTTAAGTGTCCTGTGAGCACGATTTGTATCGGTCAAGCGGCGAGTATGGGTGCATTTTTGCTCGCTGCAGGCGAGAAGGGGCATCGCTTTGCACTGCCCCATGCCCGAATTATGGTGCATCAACCTCTCGGTGGTGCTCAAGGTCAGGCGAGCGACATCGAAATTCAGGCAAAGGAAATTCTTCGAATCCGCGACGTACTTAATCGCATCTTGTCTGATAACACCGGTCAACCACTGGAAAAGATTGTTCACGATACGGACCGAGACCATTTTATGACCGCTCATGAAGCCATGGAATACGGCTTGGTTGACCGAGTAATGAGCCGAGGGGCAAGCGAAGGATAGCGCTAACGACGTAGCGTACGTACGAATTGGAGAGTTTAGATGTCGGATGCTCAAGATGAAAACAAAGCCAACTTAAGTTGCTCCTTCTGCGGCAAGTCGCAGAAAGAGGTCAAGAAGCTTATCGCGGGACCAAGTGTTTACATCTGTGATGAGTGCATTGGGTTGTGCAACGACATTATTTCCGAAGAACTCGATCAAGACGATTCGAGCAGTTCGTCCTTTCATGTGCCAAAACCGAGCGAGATTAAGCGCAACCTTGATGAATACGTGATTGGACAGGACAAGGCGAAGAAGGTGCTCGCCGTTGCGGTCCACAATCACTACAAGCGTGTAGAAAGCCGAAAATCTGGAGAAGATGTCGAGCTCAAGAAGAGCAATGTTCTGCTGATTGGACCAACAGGTAGCGGCAAGACATTACTTGCCCAGACACTCGCTCAAATGCTCAATGTACCTTTTTGCATCGC
>JBMYRY010000561.1:0-2506 GCA_049602795.1 Bradymonadia bacterium | reverse complement strand
GTCGCGCATTACCCACAAAGCGCAACGTCACCCCACGATAAAAAGCACGTTCAAGCGCCGCAATGACCGTCTTCTTCGAGAAGCCCATCACGGAAAAATCAACCGAGGCATTTGCACGATCAATGAGCTGCACTAACACATCGTCGGCTTCCGTATTCCATCCATTGATGGCACGCGATCCCGGGTAATTAAAGTAGACCTCCGTCTTCGCTTCACGCGCCGTCTGCCAATCTGCTTCAGAGATGTTCTGTGCACAACTCCAAACAAATGCGCTGAAGCATACACACAGGATCACGCGAAGAGATAGCGATTCAATTCTCATCATAAAGCCTCTCAAACACCTGCTTTAGACCAATAAAGTGGTCTTCCACAGCCGGATCAATTTGATGAATACCAATCATGCTGCCATCGATAAATTGGTCGGATGCCTGTGCAACAGGGTTCGCATTTGGGTCACCGTTTGGGCGGTAAAAGGGCACACTTTGCAGCAAGGGTATCGACGACACAAAGGCTTTACCGCGCGCATAGCCAGGTAATCGTTGGGCAAAGTCACCGTCCATGATCACCAACGTCTGCCGAATGCTTGGGCGAATCTGAGCATCAAAAATGCCGCTCCACTCTCTTGGCAAGGGCTCTGCGGTCAGAATTCGTACGTCAAAGCCAGCTTCCTGCTTATATCGTAATGCACTCAGCAAGTCGGTATTCCGCAACACGGGACTAGAGATCCAGATATCCGAGCGTGCAGAGTAGACCGAATCGATGACTTCTTTGACCACCGGTTCCTGAGGACCGAAATACAATTCAAGCGTCCCGTCGAGAGTTGGATAAAAAGCCCTTCTGTTACTGTCAGACGAAACGCTATCCGAAAAAAATGTCATCTCCGTCGAGAACACACCGGCGTAGAGTTGGTCGAAACTGTCCTGGAAATCTCGTGCGAGATCTTCCGAGTTAACCGCAAAGCCAAACTTTAGGTCGCTTGGGTTATCTCCCTCAAAGCCCTGTGTCGAGACCAATAATCGAAGCATGTCAAAGACCATAAAATTATGTACCATTCGATTGTCTTCACCACTTCGAATGACGGGGTCTTTCCCAAATTCTGCTGACCAGAGAAAGGCACCATCGCCTTCGACAATCTCAATACCTGCATCACGTACACGCTGAAAGCCAACCTGGTCCGCAAGGTCCGTATCGGCAACAACCCGAACATCTACACCGCGGTCATAAGCCCGAATTAGCGCGTCAGCCACTAAGGAACTCTCAAAATGTTCAAGGGCGACGGAGACTCTAAATTCACTGACGTCAATTGAGTCAACGGCCAATTGTTCAAAGGCTGACTCATCAAACTCATAGCCATCGCCAATAATAAAGCCACGGTACTCATTAAAGTACGCTCGCTGGCCGTAGTTATTCGCTAACACTTCGCCAGGGGTTCGGGGGCTAATCGCTTGCTCAACATAAGACTCGCCGCAACTGATGATCGCGCAGAGCAACCCAAGTGCAAATAGACGTCCACTCATTGGAAATCCCCCGCGCTCATGTTACCGCTATAGTCTGGACTATTTGGTCCGCCTGGCGTTGCAAAGGTGTGCGCCTGATATTCAGGTGCAATTTGATTGCGCAGTCGCTGATGAAATGCGCCTCGGTCGCCTTCATCGAAGTCATTCAGAGAATAGCTGTGCCAAGCTGCGTCACGATCACCACGATTGTTAAAAATCAACTGAATACGCTCCATAGAGCGAGACGTTACCCCGTCCCACGAGCCCGCAAAGGGGGGTTTACGGTCATCACCAATATGGTCAATCAATCGCTCATCTATATCGCGAAGCGTGACCTCAAATGGTCCTGTTGGGAGCCGAAAACCATCAACGATATAATCCGCTTTCGGAAAAGCACCGGTATTTTTCAGCGCAACAATTACATATTCATTCGGATAAATCGGCTGTCCGTTTTGACGTTCCGGTAAAATAAATGTCTGCTCAGAACGCATCGGTCGGGGTTTGTACGTCAGTCCTTCATCACCGTGACCCGTCTCAATTTTGAGTAACCAGCCCTTTAGATAGACCGGTCGCGGGTGCTTATTCTGAAGTTCGACGAAAACGTCGGTGGGATCGTGTACTAATCCGTTCGGTGTTTCACGCACGGAACCGGACCAAAACACCTCGGTGATCCCAATATTGCCGCGTTCACCATTGCTGGTATATCCATCGTTCTCAGTACCCGAACGGTACCCAGTAGACTCGCCGCGCCCATCGGGCTCGATGGGCGTATTACACGCCATGGCTGCTGTAAGCAGCAGTAAGAGGGACATCCGGGCCATTAGAATGACACCTCGGCACCGAGTCGACCAACCCGAAATTCAGATTGACCACCAAGCATCGCGCGCTCTTCACCCGCCAATCGATCTACCTCGATGGCATAAAATTCATCGGGCGTGAATTGACCGTACTCTGCATAGAGTTTCAAGTGTTCGGTTGCTCGGTAACTGAAGCGAGCATCCACCGCAACC
>JBMYRY010000560.1:0-2516 GCA_049602795.1 Bradymonadia bacterium | reverse complement strand
GCTTAAGCGACTTTTTAGCAAGCGTAGTGGACGATATGACCCCGCTTGCTCATAAGAGAGAGGTGGAACTCAAGCTTGATATCAGAGACGAATTAGATGTGATGGCGGATGAAAAAGCACTGGAGCAGGTCGTTACGAATTTGGTCCAAAATGCTGTGAAATATGCCGATCAGCCTGGCGTTTTGGTGACTGTGCAGGCGGAACGTTATAAAAAAGAAGCCGTGGTCCGAGTCATCGATCAAGGACCAGGCATCGCCCTCCAGCATCACGGACGTATTTTTGAGAGATTCTATCGCGTGGACGCTGGTCGGTCTAAGCACATGGGAGGTACCGGTTTAGGCTTGTCAATTGTCAAGCACTTGGTAGGCTTAATGGGGGGCACTGTTGGGGTGTATTCGAATAAGCCGAGAGGGACGGTATTCTGGTTTAGTATCAGTGAATTCAGGAAATCAGCTAAATCTAAGTCCGAGGGTTAAATTCGTTGACCACGCTGAGCCGAATTGAACAAGGCTCTCCCACACTCAACGATGCGCTCGTATGATCTTGGGGGCAACACATGAAGTTATGGTCCATTGAGGGAAACCGCCAGCGATTAGATGGCGGAGCAATGTTTGGCAACGTACCACAGGCATTGTGGAGTAAATGGTTTTCTCCTGACAGTCAGAATCGCATTGATCTCGCCTGCCGAGCTCTGCTCATCCGAGAAGATAGCGGTCGACTGATTCTCTTGGAAACCGGCATCGGTGCGTTTTTTGAGCCGAAGCTTAAAGCCCGCTTTGGGGTGACTTCCGAAGCTCATGATCTTCTAGAAAACCTAGCGGCAATCAATGTCTCACCTGATGAGATCGATATTATCGTGCTTTCACACTTGCATTTCGACCATGCGGGCGGGCTTCTCACGCCTTGGTCTCCGGATGGACAGCATCATTTGTGTTTTCCGCGAGCTCAGTTTTTGGTGAGTGAGGCAGGATGGACGCGAGCCATCAAACCACATTATCGTGACCGAGCGTCCTTTATCCCTGAGCTAAATCAGCTTCTTTTGGACTCTGGGCGACTGGAAATTGTGCGTGGCTCGTCGTCGGACATATTAGGACCAAAATTTAGATTTCACTATTCCGATGGACATACCCCAGGACTGATGTTGTGCGAACTCGACACAGCCGTTGGGCCAATCGTGTTTGCGGGGGATTTAATTCCTGGTACCTCATGGGTACATCTGCCTATCACGATGGGCTATGATCGGTTTCCAGAGCGATTGATCGATGAAAAGGATGCCTTGTTGACCGACCTCGTTGAGCGCGGAGGACATTTGTTCTTTACCCATGACCCTCAGATTGCCTTGGGTAAGGTGGCAAGGGATGAGAAGGGACGCTTTGCTGTAGAGTCTGCCGTCCGTAGCACAGAATTATGGGAATTTGATTGTTAGGGTAAGCACATGAGAGCCGTACATCATCTGATTTGTGTACTCGTAATGTTGGGGACGGGTATTGTCTTTGTGGGCTGTGGGTCTTGTCCTGCCGTTCAACAAGAGCGAGACACGTTTGCAGCGAGAGAGTCTCGAAAAATAAAAAAGGGACCGCATCTTCGTTTGGAAGTCAGTCTCAAGCGGTTGAACGATGCGCTGAACCGTCAAGCAAAGCGTGCCGGAGGGCATGAGCTTTCCTTGCCTGGATTGGGCGAGTTGAAGAGTTACGTCGGCAAGTACGAGTTATCCTTGAAGCGCCTTGAACTTCGATTGGAAAAACGTAAAGAGGCGTCTTTATCAGTACAGGTCGCATTGAAAAGCAAAGGTAGGGAACTCCTTCATTTTCGCCTAAAGGCCGTTGCTCCGATCAAGATCGATAAAAAGAAAGGCACGGCGCGAATGAGTTTTCGAGGGGATATGTTCGAACGGGTTGAGGTGACCCCATCTCGGGGGGCAGCCAATAGTCTCGCCAGTCATTTTAGGTCATTGTTACCTTCATCGGTTAAGGTTTTCGTGCCTCAGCGGGAGGTGGCGGCGATTGCATCTCAGGTGATTCGTTCCTTAAGTGATAGACTCTATCGTGAGATTAGAAATGACCTACTGAAACCCATTGGCGAATTTGCGAGTTTCACTTTTAGAATGCCTGATGTCCCCATCGAAGAGATCGGGATTGTCACTGTTAATGATGTTCTTGCGTTTGAGGTCCAGACCTCTCTCGCTTCCGATGGTCTACCTCCGCTTCGTAAACCAAAGTTGTCGGCAGGCGGGGCAAGACTTTCTGTCTCGGTGGACACCCTTGCTGAGTTGGGGAATTGGGCAATGTATAGGGGAAAGATACCGAGCAGATACACAATGGAAGGGAAGCCCTCTAACGATGGGGCGTTCTCTGCTGGATTGCGATGGTCAAAAGGTAGTCGTCCAATGAAGGTCCACCTTTTTTCCCGGGAAGGGGAGTCGGCCTTTGGATGTATGTACATTCGTGCCGGTGCGAGTCCGAGCGTGCGTTTTTCAAAGAAGAAATTAAAGGTCGGTTTTAAAGATGGCAAATTAG
>JBMYRY010000559.1:0-2521 GCA_049602795.1 Bradymonadia bacterium | reverse complement strand
CGTTGAACCCCCATGAATGCACCACGATTACTCAAGATTGCAACGGCAAGCTGCTGCTCTGGTTTGAGAACCACGGACGCTGTAAACCCTGGCGTAATTCCACTTTTGCCCCAAATGCCGAGCACTGGTTGAATGTTCCAGCCGTATCCAATATCCATCATGCCTTCTCCGGCACCTAAAGACGTCAATACCCGATCTACCGCGCCAGCGACGGGATACGGGTCTACACGTACCATGATCCGCAAAAATGCCGCCATGTCTTCGCCTGACATCAATACTTCCCCCGCACCGTCCAAAACCCCCATATGGGCAAACCCAACTTCAGCACCACCGTTTCGGAGATGCCCTCTGGCGTGATTCCCCCCCGCTGTCTCTACAAAGAGTTCGGTATTCAAACCGGTCCGACTCAATCCCAAAGGTTCAATGAAGAGTGTGTTCAACACTTGCTCATAACTGCCTCCGGTGAGGTCACCAAGACCAATGCCCAGTAAACCGTAGCCTAAATTTGAGTAGGCATATTGTTCGCCTGGTGGTCCATTGAGTTGGGTTTCTTCTAAAAAGGCACTCAATGCCTCGCGCGAGTATCCGCGCCCTGGTGAATCGACCGGTCCAGTGAGATTCGACGGTAAGTTCACGAGTGAACCATAATGACTCACCGCATGTCGGAACGTCACTTGCTGACCATCATAATCCGGAATCGTAAGTCCCGTGAGATGCGAATTAAGTTCAGAGTCAAGGGTGATGGCAGGGTTTTCACTACTCAACATGGCTGCGAGTAAGAACCCGGTAATCGGCTTGGTAACGGACCCAATCTGAAATACAGTTTGCGCGTCCACGGCGTCGCCACCGTAGCTGCGCTCACCCACGCCAATGACGTGTGTGCCATCATTGCTTACAATAATCACCGTAAGCCCGGACGCACCGCGCTCGCTAATCAAGGGGGCTGTGATTTGACGGGCGATTTCAACTGCGAATGGGCTTTCTTGTCCTTGGTCAGGCAAGGGCGATTCGGCGTCTAGGTCAGGGACAGCCGCATCCCTACCTGCATCGAGTGTCTGCATTCCAGCATCAGTGCCCGCGTCCCCGTCAATACGCCCCATGTCAATCCCTGAATCACCTGGCTCAGGTTTAGTCTCAGAGGCGCCGGTACAGCCGTACAGGCTCATGAGGCTCAAGATAAAGACCGGTATTGTTTTCCACATCGTACAACTTCCCGCCGGGCGCCAAAACAAACCCAATAGGTTGAAGTATGCTACGGCATCGTGATGAATGCACTCACTTTTGCGAGGTGGCGTCTCAAGACATCGACGGGAGAAATCCCCCAATCTTAAAGCAATCTGCAGTACTGAACGCCTGAGTGAGTTGGTTAATTTCTGCCGAGCAACGACTGGAATCATTTGAACGAACGAACGACGTCACGACTTATTGTCTAACGAACGCCAACTCGTAACAACAAATCAAAGGCGTACGACTAGAAGCACGACGTGGTGAAGCGTTGCTATTAACTGCCTATCAAGGTGAGGAACACACGGCGTGCCCCTTCTCGCAAAGATCTAAAGACGATCGATTTCGTTCGGTTCAATAGGCGTTCAAATTACCGTCAATATGAGTTGGCTGTTAAACTCAAGTGGCACCTCGTTTCTTTCTGTGACATCGTTCATCTCTGGTACCCAAATGGTGCCGTTTAGCAAGACCGTTTTTTGAACTCCTTGGACAGGTCATGTCAATTGCACTTCAACTCTTTCTGTGGGTCTGTGCCCTCATCGTGATGATGTCAATTCTGGTGGGCGTCGTACGCACTGGTATTTCCCCCATGCCCTCTTCTCAACGCGCAATCAAACAAATCTTAAAGTTTGTGGTGCCTCCCCGCCCTGGTCCCATTTATGAACTGGGTGCCGCTTGGGGCAGCCTGGTGATACCACTTGCGAGGGCTTTTCCGGATCGACGAATCATTGCCTACGAGTTATCAACCATCCCCTGGTTGTTCTTGCGACTTCGAGTTCGCGCATCGGGACTGACCAATATTGACGTGGTGCGCCGCGATTTTTTTCGCGATGACCTGGGGCAAGCTGCGGCAGTGGTTTGTTACTTGTATCCCGGTAGCATGGTCCGATTGAGTACCAAGCTCAAGTCCGAATTAAGCGCCGGCACAGTTGTGGTCAGCAATACCTTTTCGCTCCCCGGTTGGGTACCTAGAGAAGAGGCTGAACTCAAGGACCTATATGGATCGAAGGTCTACGGATTCGTCGTGGAAAACCCGCCAGAAGCATAACGACATGCCTGCCTGGTAAATCGCCGAACTCTCGGTTGGTATGACGAGCGTGAAAACTACCCCGTCAACGACCTATAGGGGTAGATCGTTGGTGCTTGTCCTTCGACATGAGGTCACAACACATCTCTTGAGACATTGTTATAAACGATGCCCCTGACCACCAGGAATCATCGTCCGGTTCTCGGTCTATGGCTTATTGAAAGCCTCTCATACAGCGAGCACCATGTTGAATCGTTGAATCTCTGCTCC
>JBMYRY010000558.1:0-2528 GCA_049602795.1 Bradymonadia bacterium | reverse complement strand
GCGATTTTGGTAGTCGGACACCTTCGACGTGGACGTTTCTATTGATGCTGCTCATGCCTCTACTTCGAACTCGCAGAGATGCCCGTTTTCGCCCCTAAAATAGGGCGGTCTCGAGATTTGTGGTTGCAATTAAACGGCAAATCTCGTAGACAGTCCTGTTTGAAAAATCGGGGTTGTCTATGCGTCATCTTGCATCATCTTTCCTAGTTTTACTCTTTGCTTTTACAGCGTGCGTCGATGACGACAGTTCATCGAATGCACCACTGCCAGCTCCATTCAATCCGGATGATACAAATGGTGGTGCCGTTATTCCTGGTAGTGGCGGCAGCTCTGGTGCTGGGGGCGCCGGGGGCGAGATGGGCGAGGGCGGAACCGGTGGCGGCGATAGCCAATCTTCTGGTGGATCCGACACACCGCCAAATGTGGGGATGACCGTTCCTGCATCAGGCAGCTTGGGTGCTGCGTGTTCGAATGATGACGATTGTGATGACAAGGTGTGCTTGACCGGAATGCCTGGAGGCTATTGCTCAGATACGTGTTCCAGTGATGCTGATTGTGAGGGCGGTCTTTGCTTCAGTCTGCAAGGGCTCGATGAGAGTGTCTGCTTGCTCGAATGCACGGGCAACACGGATTGTCGGGTTGCAGATGGGTATGCATGTGATAGCGACAATACCTGTTTTCCTGATGGTTCAGGCGGTAATTCAGGTGGCAATGGATCGACCGGGGGTGGACAATCTCCGATTGGTGGTCCCTGTACATCGGCGAATGATTGTTCGGATGCTGGCGCACAATGTATCCCCGGCGGAGACCAGCCGGGAGATTTTATCGGTGGCTATTGTTATCTACCTGATTGCTCAGAAACGGCAGACTGTCCCACAGATTCGACGTGTTTCACTCTCGAGAATGACAATACTGCATGTCTGCCAAATTGTTCGACGAGTACTGATTGTCGATCCGGCTACGTCTGCATTTCCCAAGGAACCTGTATGCCCGGCTGTACCGCAGATAGTTGTCCTAACGGATTGATTTGTAATGACGAAGGTCTCTGTGAAGAGCCACCATGTACTCCGACTTCATGTCCATCTGGGCTTGTGTGTGGAGACTCTGGAAGATGTGTATTGGATATTGGAGATGCTCCAGCGGGACCCATTCCTGATTGTTCGTCGGTGGCAACTTGGGAATGCTCGGGGCCTGATTGTGGGCGTCTTACGGTGCTCAATCCCAGAGTTGGAACAGGGTACAACGACTATGGGTTAAATGGCGAGACGCTCGCCGATCAGTATCGTAGTTACGCTCGAGGTGATTTGCTGGCGTTGGTTACCCATGCGGCGGACATGGTGGCGTGCCTAAGTCAGAACTGGACGGTGGGATTACCGGGACCACTCGGTTTGGGTGATATGAGCGAAGGCGATGGCGCGATTCCCGGAACGAGAGATGGGCGTCCCGGACATCCGCCCGGCACCCATGTCAATGGGTTTGACATGGATATTGCGTACTACATGCTAGAGCAGCCACGGACATGTCGACAGATGCCTGGATGTGATGATTGTCATTGCTTGAGTCCCGTCTGTGAGTACCGAATCAACGGACAGGACCAATATCATTGTGTCGAAGAGCCAAGTATCCTCGATGTGTGGCGTTCAGCACTTTTCCTTGGTTATCTGCATGCCTCTCCTCAGTTAAGAGTCATCGGGGTTGACGGTAAAATCGGTGTCTTGGTTGAGTCGGCACTCACTGAACTGTGTTCCGCGGGCTGGATTGATAACGGCGCATGTTATCGAGGCTCGAATAAGATTACTTACGAAACTACGGATATGGGGCGAGGTTGGTTTTATTTTCATCATCATCATTTACATGTGAGCATCACTGGTCCCGGCAGCCGACTTTCTCTCCCTGCAGATCGTCTTTGCTTGACGGATGGTTGCGTGCCGATGAGTTTACCGCACGACGACCATCGCGCGAGTTGGGTTGGGCATGACTTTCCGGCACCGTTACAGTCCCTGCCTTCTGATCAACATCAGCACTAATCGGTGAATCACAAGCTCTCACATTTGATTGGACTGATCGATAAGCTACCAGACGACCAGGCAAAGATTTTGCTTGGGCGGTTGATGAAGGAAGACCCTATCATTGGGTTTAAGCTGCTCACTCGGCAGTACGGATTTGCCGATTTGAGGTTTGCAAATCGTGAAGGCCTCGCTGCTCTCTTTGAGTCGGTTTCATTGGATGTTGTTGTGTGTGCGCTGAATGGCAGTTCTGATGCGCTTGTTCGTAAATTTACTCAGCATCTGTCGACCACTGACATGACGAGTTTTGTCGATCGTCTTTATTCGCATCGAGCCTCCGACGAGGCGGTACGGAATGCGCAGCGGAAAATCCTTGTTAAGGCGTTCATGTTGCAGCGTAAAGGGCAATTAATCGTAAAGCGTCCGGGCATTGATTAGTCGAGTAAACGACTAGCTAGAGCTTCATTAATGTCCGTTAGACCTTTGTAACGAGCTAAATTCGCAGGCATGTTTTTCACGCTT
>JBMYRY010000557.1:0-2529 GCA_049602795.1 Bradymonadia bacterium | reverse complement strand
ATGACTGAGAATCCAAGTCGTTTCAAGCAAGAGGTTCAATCGTCTCTGCGCCGACACGTCGAAGCAGTGAATACGATGGCTGAGCGCGGCATGCGGTTTTGGGACTATGGCAATGCGTTCTTGCTGGAAAGTCAACGAGCAGGCGCTGAGGTAACGAATCTTACTGGCGCCTTCAGGTACCCAAGTTACGTGGAAGACATTATGGGACCTCTTTGTTTCGACTTTGGATTTGGACCCTTTAGATGGGTATGTGCAAGCGGTCTAGATAGTGACCTAGAACATACAGACAAAATTGCAACAGAGGTGCTCTCTCGATTGGCATCTAAGGCGCCCGACAACATTAAGCGTCAATATTTAGACAATTTGTCGTGGATAAAAGCCGCGGGCGAAAATGACATGGTGGTGGGCTCGAAAGCCCGGATTCTCTACGCAGATGATGAGGGGCGGCGTGCGATTGCTGAAGCATTCAATGACGCCGTTAAGACGGGCGTGTTGAAAGGGCCTGTTGTGCTTGGGCGTGATCATCATGACGTCTCGGGCACCGACAGCCCCTACAGGGAGACCGCAAACATTCGAGATGGGAGTCGTTTCTGCGCAGACATGTCAGTGCACAACGTCATTGGCGATAGCTTTAGAGGCGCGACTTGGGTGAGTCTTCACAATGGTGGTGGTGTCGGTTGGGGAGAGGTGAGTAATGGCGGTTTTGGATTGTTGCTAGACGGGAGCGATGCGTCCACGCGGCGGATGCATTCCATGTTGCATTGGGATGTTAACAATGGCGTGGCACGTCGCGCGTGGGCAAGGAATCCGAACGCACTGTCGGCAATTAAGCGTGCAATGAATGCGGAGCCCTTGTTAAAGGTGACTTTGCCCAATGAAGTTAATTTTGACCTTATTGATCGAGCCTTTGAGGAACTAAGCGCCTTTGAGGTTGAAAGCTACAATCCAATTAACACCGTTGATTTGCTCATTGATGAGGATTGACGGTAAAGTTGATTTTTCCGCCAACGCGGTGTGCTGTCGATAGGATAAGGAGGAGAATAACTAATGAAGTTAAGGCGTCTGCGTACATCTTTTTTATTGGTCATGGTGATGAGTGTAGCCATTGGCTGTGCTGATGAGACACAGAAAGATGTGGGCGCGAATGCGATGGATAGCTCATTGGATCAGAGTTTAAGTTTAGACGGTTCATTGATGTTGGATGCGACGTCACCGATGGATATGTTACCAGGTGACCAAGGCAGTCTAGACAGGTCGCTGACGGATGCCTCCCTCTCGGATGCGGAGGTACAACCGGTCGATGCACAAACAAGGCAAGACATGAATCCAATGGAACCGGACGGCGGACGAGAACCATGGCGTCCAGCACCAACGTCTTTTGCCCCGATTGTCGCAGACCCAGGACCTGAATTGGGGCTGCTTGTTGTTGGAGACAATTACGTTGGGTTTAACGACTTATGCGACAAGATTATAGCGCTCGCTTCAGCTGCAGGTCGATGGGAGAATGTCATCTGTGAGGTGGTGAGCTCCGGCGGGTTCCGGCTGATCAACCATGCGGATGCTGCTGCGAGTATGGAAGAGTGCGATGAAGATACAACCTGTAACGCCCTCAGGGATTTCGTTGATCCTCAAAACCCCACTCGGACACGGTTTGATCTCATGATCTTGCAGGAGCGAGCACAAGGTTCAGGGTTTCCGCGTGGCCAGCAGTCTCGAGACGAGTTTGAGCAAGCCGTGGAAGAGTTGGCTATTCGCGGCACATCGGTGGGTATGCCTACAGCGTTGTTAATGACCTGGGGACGTTACGATGATCCGAACACTTCACTGTATCCCGACTATGAGACGATGCAGCAGCGGATTGCTGAGGCGCATTATGCCGTCGCAGATGCCGTCACCGCACTTGGTCAGCCCGTTTCCATGATCGAAGCGGGCGAGGTCTGGTATCGAGTCCATGAGCGAAGCATTCCGGACTTCTTTAGTCTGATGCTGCGAGATGATCATCATCCTAGTGATGCTGGTTCATGGTTGCTGGCAGGCACAATCTTAAGCCGGGCTGTCGGTTTGACGCCGCCTTGGCCTCTGGTCTCAGGTTTACCGCCTCAAGACCTGTGGCTTCGACTCCAGGGTGATGTGATTCAGGATTAAGTCATGCGATGGAGAAGCTTATCTCAAGATGGTGTTGTTTGATTCGCACTGCTTGAGTGCTTCGAGTGTCTCTGCCTTGAACCAACAGGAGAGGACCTCTGGCTTTGTTCGACCTACGCATTCACTCAAAAACTGTGGGCGTTTTACTTCAAATGCCACAGCGTCTACCTTGCGAATCACCTGTGGCATGCCCTTGCTCTTTAAATCGAAGTAGTGGTCAAAGGCCTTGTCACATTGTTCTTCAGTTGCCTGCGAGCATGCGATGCAGGAAAGAGCCAATAACGTAACAATAAGTCTCTTTGTTGCCATCGATTCCATTGGCTTTCTCACCTGTTGTTACCTAAACAAGGCAATACCGTTTATGGACTTGCCCATCGATCTTTA
>JBMYRY010000556.1:0-2530 GCA_049602795.1 Bradymonadia bacterium | reverse complement strand
CGTATAGCACTTTCCACCGCCGCGGATAATCCACGTTCTGACAAAGGCTCAAACTAAGCGGTCTTCCGTCATCAAGAGTCAGATTACGCTGAATGGACATCGACACTACTGTGACGACAAGGGGGTCACGGAAAACGTGCCCACAAGTGCCCCATGATCTGATCCGGCAAGCCCGCGAGGATTATTCCTGACCACCTGAGCAGTCCCGCTTAGATATTGTCCAGCGGCCTCTTCAGCAAGATATAAATGATCGATCGCTTGCCCCTCTCCGCGATAAATGTACGTTGCCGCATCTACACCGAGTTCTGTCGCCACCCGGGTCAAGTAGCGCCCGGCTTCGATCGCGTTGATCGGTGCGGAACCAGGTACATCATTCAGATCTCCGCCCAAGACAACAAGCGCATCAGGATTGTCACGGGCCTCGTTGCTAACGATTTCTTGTGCGGCACTGGCCTCGGCAAGTCTCTGAGCAGGGTCATCAGGTGGATATTTAGATCTGAAGTGTGCATTAAAGACGACGACCGACGCACCTTCCACCTCTAAATGAACCTCCAAAAAGTCACGAGTGAAATAGGTGTTTCCCTGCTGACCAATGAGGGGAATTGCTCGATCTCGATGCGAAACCACCTCAGCAATCGGGAATCGAGAAATTACTGCGACATCTAAAGAGGCACTCCCGTTTGTTTCACCGAGAACCGAAGCCTGATAAGTATCTCCTAGGTTATCTCTCAACGCAGTTAAGCAGGCGTCCGACTCGATTTCTTGCAACAGCAAAACATCCGCGTTCAAGGACTGAATACCCTGAGCTAATTGCCGTGCTTTTGCTTCAAATTCAGATGCAGTGGGCACCATTTCAAAACTCTGAGCAGTACAACGGCTCGAGTCACACACCGTATCGAAAAACTGCTTTACGTTGAATGTTGCAATGACAAGTTCAACCGGGTCCGGCACTTGAGCATCCGATTGCACTTGCGGCATCGCATCGACGACCTGCATGGGCGTCGATTCGTCCGCAATACAGGCGGTCAAAAAGATGGATAGGATACTCCAAAACAATGGGACTACGAATACCGGTGTAGCTGAAGAATAGATTCTCGATCGTGTCATAGTGACAGGTTACCCCATAACAAAGATGTGAAACATGAAAAGTTTACTGGGCAAACTCTTTGCCATGAATCAAGCGAAGCTACTTGTAGATAAAACTAAAACAGGTAGAGTCAACTGATACTCGTCAAAAGGTTTCATGTGTCTCAGACTAACGCATTTAAACGAATATTGCTGCTCGCATACAATGAACGCCGAGTCTTGGCTGGAGCCACTGTAGCACTACTGTGTACGGCGAGCTTAAACCTGGCATATCCACAACTCATTAGAATGATCATCGACCGGGTCAAACCCGGTGGAGATCCTGAGGTCGTAACCCATTATGTCCTTGGGTTATTTGTTATCTTTCTCGCTGTTGCGGTCATCACTGCGTTGAGAATGTATCTCTTTGAAATTGCCGGAGAAAGAATCGTAGTCCGATTACGAAAACGACTGTTTGAAGCACTCATTCATCAAGACATAGCTTTTTTCGACGAACGTCATTCGGGTGCTTTGATCAACAGACTCTCGGCCGATACAACTGTGGTGCAGAATGCGGCCACCGTTAATTTAAGTATGGCGCTGCGGTTTTCATTAGCTGCAATCGGCTCACTTATTATTCTCTCGTTCACGTCCCTCGAACTGACATTAGTCATGCTAGCCATTGTACCGCCAGCAGTGATCGGGACCCGCATCTACGGCCGCTGGATCAAGCGGTTGTCAACAACCGTACAAGACCAACTGGCAGACACCACGAGCATCGCAGAAGAAAGTTTAGCAGGCATCAGAACGATCAGAGCCTTCGATGCTCACAATCATATCCTAAATCGTTACTCCAACGGCATCGACAAAGCATTCAACACCGCCAAAGAGCGGGCATACAGAATTGCCACATTTGGAGGTATTGCCGGTTTAGTCGGCTACGGAGCAGTGTGTGGCGTGTTGTGGTACGGCGGGCAACTGTATGTGAGCAAACAACTTTCTTTAGGGGAACTCACCTCATTTATGCTCTATACGTTCACCATCGCATTTTCGATCAGTGCGCTCGGGACAGTTTGGCAGAGCTTTATGAAGGCAGCTGGGGCAAGCAAGCGAGTCTTCGATGTCATCGATCAGGAGGTGAACTTACTCTCGGGTCCTCAACAGCCCCCCGAACCGTTTGACCAACTCGTCTTTGAAAAGGTTTGCTTTAACTATCCGGCACGAGCCGACATGAGCGTCCTCAACGACATATCCTTCAAATTGGAACACGGCTCAAAACTAGCAATTGTTGGTCCCTCGGGAGCGGGGAAATCTACTATCGCCGCTCTGATTGCGCGACTTTACGATCCATCTGAAGGTCGAATTCGCGTCAACGGCATACCGGTAAATGACTTAGATATTCACTGGTGGCGGTCACAGTTTGGTGTTGTTTTTCAAGCCTCATCATTATTTGCCTATTCGATTC
>JBMYRY010000555.1:0-2535 GCA_049602795.1 Bradymonadia bacterium | reverse complement strand
CTCAGCCTGGAGCGTATTCATTCTTGAGGCACCCAATTGGGCGATCATTGACGGAAACATCTCCGAGCCATTCCCATTTACATTCTTGACTGCACCCCTGAAACTCATGGTCAGGTCATGCTCTGGGTGTGCAGCGGAATCGGTGCGATGGTGAAAAAACGCCAAGCGTCGGCGTAGCGCTCTCGGCAACTGTGCCCATGGCGAGGCCGCCCGAACGCGCTGCTCACCAAAGAGAGATTGAGACGTCTCCAAGAGCGGATTATTGGTCACGCCATTCACATAGCTACCAGGACAATTCACGTTTACGGGATCGCCCGCCTGAGAGGTCGAAAAGATCAACGTCTGAAGGTTTGCGTTCAAATCTTGCGCCTTCACACGATTGGGATTGAGCAAGAAGCTCACCGGCAGACCCGTTGCCAAACTCTGGAGCAGCACCGTACTCCCTACCGCGGCACTGCCCCGGAGAAAGCCACGTCTCGAAATGTGTGTGTCATTCTTCTTCATTATAGTCCTACCCCTGTCACGTCTGGTGACAAACACCCCACCGTAAATACGGATCGCACTGCATCGAGTTGTGATGCGCCACGGCTGCGAGCTTCGTTAAAATGTTCCGTCAGAATTGTTGTGGTTGCGTTTGCTCTCGTGGAGTGACCCGCAAGCCCCATCAACTGATTGACCACACGTCCAATCGTTCGAGTTGGCCTCGCACCTGAAAAGCGAGCACTTTGATTGTTGGTTACTACCGTTTGCGCGACCGCTTCACACACTGCCTCAGCAGTGGCTAGATACACGGGATTGGGCAAGGTCGGCATACTGGGATCAGGGTCGCCTCGAGCAATGGCATCATTGGGAATCAGTCCAATGATTTGGCGCACGCGACGGGTCTCGCAAATATTATCTCGACCGGTTCGGACTGCAAGCGTGGCGCAGAGATGATCACGTCTACTAATGCTCACCTCCGCTGGTTGTGTGTCCACACCTAGACCAGTGATCAATGGCGATGAAAGTAGGGACACCATCATCTCCTTAAACTTGAATCCACTCTGTACAAATTGTCTTTCAATCGCCCGAAACTCAGGATCATTGACGTCACATCGAGCAGAGTTCGTAAATAGGCAGAGCTTTTGGAGCCATGCACTCGCAAACTTAGGATGCTGAGCAATCAAACGTCCAAATCGTCTTAAATTACCGCCCTCATTGCGACGTCCATAGAACGTAAAGGCTGATTGCATTCCTGGTAGAATTCGACCATCAGCCCCGTCTCCAAACGGTCGCTGGTAGGAGATATTGTAGGACTTTGCAAAATAAGCGCGCATGGGATCCACTTGTTTGTGACAGCCCATGCAATCAGCATTTGACGAATGTTCACCATCAACGCCATCCGTTCGTAAGGGCACCGTTGGCTCCGTCGCCGAAAAGCGTGTGTGTAGCCCTGCGAGTAAACTCTGATTCACGGCCACCCGGAACTGATTGTCGCTATTGGTCATCCAGTTTTCGAAAAAAGCATTGGTGGTGAAGTAACCGACCCGAGGTACTCGCGTTTTCACCGAAGTAGCGGTTCGAAGTCGCCGAACATCGTAGAAGGGAATGAGTTCGGATTCTGGGGTGTTCGCCGCCAACTCGAAGGTCACTAAGCGCCAATCATTAAAGTCCTCTTCCGTTAGGACCGTATCGTTGATGCCGTATCGAAAGTTCACGCCAGGAATACTGTGGTTTTCACACCGACGTCTGCGAACGAGGCCAAAGATGAACTTAAGCATTTCAAATTGAGGAATGGTGCACTCACCAATCTCTTCTCGCTGCAATAACCAACGCCGCTGGTTGATTTGACCTCTCAGCGTACCCGCCGCATCACTGGGATTCGAAAACACCCGGTGCTCTCGCTGACGAGCCTGTGCGCTTTGGTCGGCATACTTAAGCAAAATGAGGTTTGCTGTGGTGACCATCCAGGTCTCAGTGTTGGCGACCCGATTGAAGGGCTGGTCTCGCTCGATGAGATCCATCGCCGTCCGAACGAAAGACTCTTCCATGACCCGAATCAATCGCTCTCGCATGGCACGATTAACGTTCAATCTATCAAATTGAATGGCCTGAAACCCTTGAAGCTGCTGCTGTAGTGCGACCTTTAAGAAGCCTTGCAGCTTACGCTCAAACTCAGGACCCTGAGCCCAGTCACGAACCAGTGCCTCAATGCCTGTTCGCTCATCGGCGGCACTCTGAACTGAAAATAACTCAGCCTCACTGAGGGCAGAACCACGCAGAATAGTTTTCACTTTTTGCAGCGCCGTCCGCAGCTCAATCTGAGTCTCTTGCTCCGGTGGATCCTCACCGCGAAAGTCATCGGCAACTTCGACTGCCCAGACATTCAGGCAATCTCGGTCCGCCTGAGGAATCAGTGCCGCTGGCTGAGGTGGCATTACCAATTGACAGCTGTCTGCCGCGCCCGCGGGTGGTTCGGTGGCGCCAACAACCTGTAGAATCAAGCTGTGTGATGGACGATTCACATCAATGAGCTTGCGGGACTGACACCCTTCA
>JBMYRY010000554.1:0-2536 GCA_049602795.1 Bradymonadia bacterium | reverse complement strand
TTCATTAAAGGATGGTGCGTTTGACCGGAATTTTGCTCCGGAGTTTCGCAAAGCGTGCGGTATGATTGGAGATACGGGGCTTTCAGAGGTGTTTCCTTCACCATTTGGATGGCACATTGTCCGAATTTCCGATCGAGCTAAAGCTAAGAATGAAAGCTTCGAACAAGCGAAAAAACTCATTTCGAAAGGTGTATTGAATGAGATCAGAAAACGCGAGGTCGAGCAGTTAACCCAGCGTCTAGCGGCGACATACCCACCTCTCTCCGATCGCCCCGGGATTCTTGGCTTAATCAAGGTTGAGCCACTGATCCGTCTTGAAGAAAAGAGGCGTTTGCCAAAACTTGACGAGTGACATTGGACTTTGACTTTAAACGGGGCCTCAACTCCTGCTACACTCTGGTACATCTGCCTATCATAACCTCCGGGGTTTGGAATGAAGTATTGGTTGCATATCGCGCTGCTTTTCGTCGCGTTACCGGCTCTTGGTAAAGAGAGTCCCTTAGCAGTGAAACCGACCGTGCAACTGGCGGGCGATGCTCACGCTACATTTTGGCTCACAGCGCCGAAGATTTCGCCCCCGTTCTCAATCTATATTTCTGGGGATGGGATTACCCTGACTGAAGAGCCGTATTTGATTCCCGGCGTTTCTGATCAGAAAAATGACCGAGTCGACGGAGTGGTCGTCGATATGAAGCTTGATTGGCAGGCGACACCTGGACCCCGTGATGTATGGATTGAGGATGCCGAAGGTCTTCGGGTGATCCGAAGTGCGTTCACTGTATTAACGACTCGCAGTCCCATCGACAAGTACGCTCAAGCGATCCGAGTGGAGGCGGTCTCGCGTGCGAGTCCGTCTTATGCCAGACCCGGGGAGCAGGTCAACCTCTGGTTGGTTGGTCGTGGCTTCGAACCAGGATCGGCGGTTACGTTTGACAAGCCGGGACTTGGACCGGCAATTGTCAATGGGCAACCGTTGCCCACAGAGGTCTTTTTGCGTTCTCAAGGCGTAAACGGTGAACTTGATGGCTTACAGTACTATCTACAGGTTGGTGGTCCTGAGGAAGTGATGCCTGGTAACGTGAGTATTACCGTAACGAATTTGGACGGAACGACCGCAACTGGACAAGGTCTTTTGCAGATTCTGGAACCTGGCCAGACGATGCCACCGGTAGATATGAACCAGCAATTGGATGCGATTACGGGGGCGTCACCTCGTGCGGTCTTCTTGGGGCGTAATGTTTCGCTATGGATTTGGGGTGAAGGCTTCGCTAAAGGCGCCCGTGTTGAGTTCCTCTCGAGTACTGGGGCACCATATCCAGGTATCCAAGCATACGCAGAATCTGAAGTTGTAGAGCGTTCAACATCTCATCCAGGCTTCTCTGGTATTCGTAATTTCTTGCTCGTTGATGAGATGGCCCCACAGGGGTCGGTGGATGTGCGAATTACGAACCCAAATGGTTCGACGCAAACCGCTCGAGGGCTTTTTAATCTCGTGACTGCAACGGATGGTGCTGTGGGTATGAATGGGAACTACGGCACTGGTGGTGGGTGTCCTCCTGAAGGGACCCCGATACGAGAAATTACAAGTGTTTTGCCCGGAGAGGTGACCCAAGGTGATGGGTTTGAATTGCTGATAACTGGGTACGGCTTTGCCTGTGGGGCAGCTGTGAGTATTTCCAATGGTGGTATGAGTGAAGTCTCTCCGTTGGTGCTCGTGCCTGAAACGGCGAATTCACCTGCGGTCCTCTCTTGGCGCCTCAAGGTGTTAGAAACAGCTCGTCCTGGACCTCGTACGGTTGCGGTTATCAATCCAGATAATGCGCAAAAGGTCGTTGAAGGCGCCTTTACAGTTTTATCATCCGCTCAGCTTTCGGCGTCTCCGGGCTGTGTGCTTGACCCATCGTCAAAGAGCCCAGTGTTTGTATTGGGTCTACTACTGCTCTGTGCCTTCGGTGCGCGAGTTCGTTCAAGAAATTCATAAAGATCAGTAATCTTAACGTGTCCCCCACGATTTCGCTGACAGCAGACTGGTGGTATTTGAAATGCTTCACCGGAAAGACGGCGCCTCGATCTTGATCTCCTGTCGACAGGAGGTTAGGCTGAGAATATATCTAATTTGCCACCTCAAGGAGTATCTATGGACATTCAACCCGGGGCGATCGACCGCGTTTTGGAGGATTGTGTTCATGTTCTGAAAGCCATTCGCACGGAACAGGAGAGCGATCGGAAACCATATGCCGTGGATTTACGGCGCTTGTTGGAATCCGGGTTGGTGTTGCGCTTCGGGGAATATCTACAGTTTCTCGAGAAATATGGTTTCTTGAAACTAGATCGGCGTTCAGACTTGCTGAATTTAACTCGTCCAGGCAAAGAGCTGATTGACGGTAAATTAAGTCGTTCGGACAGTTTGAAGGCTGATGCGACGCATCATTTTGGCGAACGCCTCAATGAAGTGGCGTTAACATCCTCTAAAGAAGCGGGTCCTAGCGAGCCTTTGGACGGTCGTTATTTGGTTCATTTTGAATTGGGTGCCGGT
>JBMYRY010000553.1:0-2536 GCA_049602795.1 Bradymonadia bacterium | reverse complement strand
CATGCGCCCAAGCTATGTACCCAAGACGCTCGCTCAAATGACGGCGAGTTGGTTTGTGGCTTCACCTGAAGAAGCAGCCGAGGCAACGAGATCAAGCGCCAATGCAATCAAACGACTTGAGCAGAATGGAGTGCCTTGGGCATTGGGGGCTGATGAGGGCAACTCACCCGCCTACACCACCTTCTTTCATGGTGTCGCTTCACAAATTGAGTTGGAAGCGTTGGAAACCGTAGGGATTCCCCCTGACCGACTCATCGCTGCCGCAACCACGACGCCGGCAAAAATGCTCGGCGTCTCCCATCGTCTCGGCACCATAGAAGTCGGTAAACAGGCGGATCTGATCATCCTCGAAGACAACCCCCTAACCGAAGGCATGAAGGCATTTCGGACTTTGGAATGGACCATTGCCAAGGGACATGCCCGGACACCTGCCGCGTGGTTGACGAAATAGTCACCTCAGACAGAGTCTCCGCAATCTAATCAAACAGAGAGATGAACGCAGGACCATCTATCCAGTCGCGTAATCATTTGATACACCCCTGACATTGAATCTAAGGAGGGTACTCATGCAACAAGCACCGTGGCGCCAAATCGCAGGCATCGTACTCGTGGTGGGTGGATTATATCTCGCCCAAACCCCCAGTGTCCTCTTCACGATCACGCCTGAGACATCGACGTTCATGCGCATTAGCCATCACGTGTTTGGTGGGGTGATCATCGGGCTGGGTCTGATCATCTTACGACGACAACCACTCAAACCACTCAAACCGTTCCTAATCTCTAACTTTGGCTGGCTCACACTTGGTGCGCTCACCGGCCGATGCCTTGGGTTATGGGCATTTGAGGGAACTGCTCCCGTTCATACCTATTTGGTCTTCGCCGAGATTGGCGTCTTGATTGGATGTTCAATCTACATACGACGACAGTCACTGCCATCGAAGGACGAACCCACTCATTCACTGTGAATTAGAGAATGAATGACCGTCTATCATGACTCATTTGCTCATTTATCTACCGAAGTGTTCAAAACCACTTGAATCGAGATCTCTGGTTGATTAACGTGCCGGCATAACTGACGCGGAAACATCAAAGGAGAATCTTGGATGCGTTTACTAATCCTGATCACAATCGTTACAACTTGGTCGCTGCAGACTGCCGTCGCGCAGGAATCCACCGAAGAGACTAAAGCACCAGCTGCTGCGGCGGAAACCGCAGAGGCGCCTGCTGAGACCGCCGCGGAAGCACCTGCTGCCGAAGCACCGGCTGCCGAAGCACCGGCTGCGCCTGAAACCGCTGCACCGGTCGAAGACGCCGCACCTACCAAAAGCACTGACTCAGACGAGGAGCCGGAATTTGCTGATTACACCGTCCTGGTCGGTGGGAGTCCATTCGGTGGGTCCATCACCTTTGCCGTGAATCAATCTCGACGCACAACCTACCAGTTCACCTTGGGCGGATTGCCACAAACAACGCTGTCGGACCAGAAAATTGGTGACATCACGTACGACATTGACTCCAACAGTTCATGGGTAGGTGCCTTTGTCTCGCATCGCCCCTTCATGAGTATGGACTGGTTCAGACTCATGGCAGGTGTGGGCTTTGGCCGAATTCAAAACGAACTCTATGACGACCGCGGTAATATCTACACTGCCCATTACACCGAGAATCCTGTGGGCTATTTGGGTCTTGGGTTTGGCGCAAATACCGATCGTGGCTTCCAGTGGGCCTTCGACATTGGTTGGCTTCAGACCGGTGGTCCAAAAGTAGAACAGAAGTCAGGACCAGATAAAATCCAAGGCGTTCTGGACGACATCTCAAATCACTGGATGTTTGGTAGTGCACTGCCCAATGCACAGTTCAGCATCGGCTGGGGCTTCTAAGTCCTGTTAGTCGGTGGTAAGACAAAGAAAAACGCCCTGATTCATCACGAGTCAGGGCTTTTTTTTAGGCTAAAAAAGGCTGGAGGATGCGTCCGCGGTCAATGCGGTCATTAATTTCCGGGGCACGATGCCCCATAGCTGCGAGCAAAGACTTACCTGCAGTGGCTAAGGTATCTCCCTGCGCAATTCCACCATTATTGACGGCTGCCCCCGTGTTGGGGTTAATTCGCCGACACTGACCATTGCCATTAACGCCACCGTAGACACCCCCCTTAATCTTTTGACCGAAGGCAACCATGACGCTGTGGTGACGGTTGTGGTCTCGCCCGCCGCGGTCATTACGGTTGAAGCGTCGACCAAAAACATTGAGCATGGCAAAGCTCACATCATTGTGAATATTGTGTCGTCTTAATTCACTCCATAAAAAGGCAAGATTGGCGGTACCACTGATGGTCTGGTCACGCTCTGTTGCCAGGGTTTCATCTTGGTGATTATCACGTCCAAAGGGAATATTAAGGACAATGACCGGAGTGACGCGCAACTTCGCCAAGGCCACGGCGGCAATGATCTGATCTCTAGTATCATCACCTTCGTCTGAGCCCGTCGACAAACCTTCAAGTAAGGTCCCGATGCTATTGCCCAGGGTCCGTGACTGG
>JBMYRY010000552.1:0-2547 GCA_049602795.1 Bradymonadia bacterium | reverse complement strand
TCTCGGTGTCATCATGGCTGACGCTCAAGCGGATACATCGGTGATCCCCGGTCCAAATCAACAGGCACGTCACCTGTGCGGTGACCTCAGTTACGAACGACACCCATTAATCGGCAACGCGACAGACGGCTGGCACGTCTCTGGTAAAACGGATTTTGGTGACGGAAACATAGGTACATGTGGTGGTCGCGGGTCGGAGTCAATAATCAAATTCACCGCACCAACCTCAGGTGTATATACAGTCCAAGCGGTAACGGAGACCGGGACGCTGCCCGTAGTGTACATGCGTAAAACCTGCGAGTCAGACGACACTGAAACGCTGTGCATCGCAAGCCTGCCTCAGGCGAATAAAGCCACATTCAGCTTCTCGTCCGAAGAACGTGAAGAGTGGTTCATTTTTGTGGACACTTGGCAACCGTCTGGACGAGTAAACTTCAATCTCACAATCACTTATGCCGATGCTCAGGAAGCGCCGGTCATAAATAGCGCCTCAATGCTCCGGACAGACACAACACTAGAGGTGAAGTTAGCCGCCGTCGACATCAATGCTGACATTGCAGAAGGACGAATCTTCGACGAGAGCGGCTCTACCGTGTTCGAATTCCCTTTTTATTTTGAGGAAGCCCAGCCAGCGAATAGACAACAAGTCCGCACATTCAATTTTGAAACCCCGTCAAGAGGCACAGAACAACTATACGTAACACTGAGCGATTTGACCGGTCTCGAAAGTGAGTCGGCAAGGCTCGAAGACGGACTAGTTATCAATGCGAACAACGGAGACCCTTGTGGAGAAAGTGTTGAGGACTTCACGAGGTGTCCGACGGGCAGTCAATGTAGCCCAATAGGTCGATATCTTGCTGAATGCGTAGCGTCCGCCCCGCCTAGCATCGAGTCATTCCGCGTCTTCCGCGTGAACCAAGGGCATCAAAGCGAAGTCACGTATTCCGATAACAATGCTGATGCGGTCTTTGGCATCATTGAATTAACAGATGACAATAATACTGTTCTGGAAATTCACGCATTCCCACTCGACACGCTCAATGACGAGATGGTTCAATCTTTTGAACTCCCGCCTCAAAGTGACACCTTACCAAGCCGAGCAAGGCTAATCCTGAGCGATGCTCTCGGTCAAGACAGCAACACCGCAGAGCAAATGATAGAGTTTCCAGAGATTCTGGGGTCCGGGGCACCTTGCGATCCTGCTGACATTGCTACTCAATGTATTGACACTGATCGCTGCCTCGAATCCTGCGGAGACGACGGCAGTCCGTGTAGCCGAAGGTGTATCAATAAGGAATTACCGACGGTCACCAACGCTGTAGTGATTCGGAACTTAGAGCGAGAACAGCTCTATCTGGAACTCCATATCAATGATACTCAACGGATTTTTGGCGGTGTTCAATTTAACTCGTCCGCAACTGACACTCCGATTGAGATTGAATTGACCCATTGGATACGGTCCGGCGACACACGGCTCAGCACCATCACAAAGCGCCCTCTGCCACCTCAACTTAGAGACATTGCGGCGGTGACCGTGTTACCCATCGGCCTCGACGGCAGCATCGGTGAAGCAGTTGAGATCTCAATCGAATCACCAGCCATCATTGAAGCGGGTAATCTCTGCGATCCAGAGGATATCAGACGAACTTGCGATGTGGGACAAGCATGCATTGAAACTAATCAAAATATGGCATGCGCTGCGAGTACTGCGAGCGTGATTCAAGACGCAACTCTCTATGTCGACTCCAATCAGATGATCCAGGGAATCTCCACTGACGTAGTCAGCGGCGACGCCGAAGTCTCAACCCTACTCATTCGTTATAGTTCGCTTACAGACGGGTCAGTTTACACGCGCGCTTTTCCACTCATTAGCCCTGTGCCGCCCCAGTCCACTTTAACAATTCAACAACGGGTCAACGTACTCACCAACACGTCAATTGAGGCGATTGCCCTACAAGATGTTCGGTATGTGAGGAGTGCATGGCAGACGGTCGTATCCACCGAACCGCCGATATTGAATGCCAACACCCTGTGCCCTAGCGACCAGCTTTTCGGAAAATGCGTCGACGGCACCACATGTTCACCCGATACAAATGGTGTCTATCAGTGTCGAGAGAACACAGTTGGATGCCCAGATCCTTGGACAATCAACCCCTTAATATACGCGAACGGCACCGCGACAAGCCAAGGTGACACACGAGTTGGCTATAACACTGAACTTGGATCCTGCAACCTTGGCGACAAGGGCGTCATTCACGAATTCACCCCGATGATTGACGCACTCTATACCATTAAGGTCGTGCCGAATGGCATATCACCAATCCGGTATCCACGAATCGCCATCTTTGGTGAATGTGGTCTTACTGAAACTGAGCTTAGTTGCACTCAGAGCGGTAGCGCCGTATACAATGGGCGGGCAGACACCTCAGTATTCATCATCGTGTCAGCACCTCCCATTGGCGATGATTTTCACGGCACATACGAGATTGAAATAGCCCCACACCGAGCAGCCGATATCGAGTCTGCGGTCTTGATTGACTCAGCAAC
>JBMYRY010000551.1:0-2552 GCA_049602795.1 Bradymonadia bacterium | reverse complement strand
TTTTTTCCACCTCGCGGTCTGCACTCGCCACTCATTTTCGTAAAATAGTGTCGCATTTAGGTCTAAGACTTGACCACGTAGATCAATTGTTAAGTTTTCAAAATTGACGCGAGTCCGACTTACGACAACCCACAATCGAAGTGTAGCATGCGTTTGTTCCTCATTGACCTCAACGCTACGCACATGGGGCAAGATAAAGATTTCACTCCGCCGAATGAAAAATAACTGTAAACCGCGCTTGAGCGCGTTTTTGTCCCCCCCTAAGTAAGAACCGGTGCCGGAAAAGTTCTCATGCAGATGTTCACTCACACGTTCAACTGAACGTGCTTCTCCGGCTTTGGCTAGTCGGAGTACCATCACTTTAATTTCATTAACCGCATTCCGAGGTTCAGTTGAACATTGACAAGCACTCAAGGTCAGCAATAAAAGCCCATATGTAAGGTAAGTTAGAACTGAAGGCACTGTGAAAAAAGTCATTCTCTCCTCGCATCAAGCTGGGCTCTTTGTTGCTACGCTCGCGATCTCGACGGCTGCGCCGCTGTTTCGTCAAATCGGCGATATAGAGCCTTTACTAGCAGCCAGCTTAAGGCTTCTATTCGCTGGCGTCATCTTATTGTTAATTGGCGGTCACCGATTCAACCAACTCGATACAGAGAAACTTAAAGGAGCTCTGCTCTGTGCAGTTTTTTATGCACTCCACTTCGGCGCCTGGGTCACATCCCTTCAATACACAACCATTGCCGCATCGGTAACGCTCGTGACCACCACCCCCATCATGTTGCTCTGTCTTTCATTCTTTCGAGGCCTCCCGGTACAAAAATCTCAAGGACTGTCGTGTCTTGTGGCCCTAATCGGCGTCATTTTCATCGTCGGCGCCGACTGGCAAACATCCTCAGATGCGCTGTGGGGGGATCTCCTCGCGTTGATCGGCGCCATGGCCATGGCAGGCTATTTTCTGGTCGTTAAACCACTGAATGAGCTACCACTTAGGCCATTTATGTGTCTGACGGCTCTGGTGAGCGGGACTCTATTGCTTTTCATTTGCTGGGTAAGTTCGCCGAATGCTCTCCAAACAGTTGATAGTTCTCATCTACAATGGCTTGCGATACTTGCCCTCGGTCCACATCTGATTGGTCATGGTCTACTTACGTGGTCACTGCGATCCACGACGTCAACGTCCGTCGCACTCGCGACCGTGGGTGAACCTGCGGGGTCTGCAATCTTAGCTTACATTTTCTTCGGTGAATTCATTACTGCCTGGGCAATGCTGGGCTGCGCACTCACGCTTGGCGCGATTTATTTGGGGACTCGACAATCGCAACCTGGCTAAACAGCCTCCGCCGATGCACTTTTTTCAATCCCATGTCGGCG
Source organism: Bradymonadia bacterium (assembly GCA_049602795.1). Taxonomy (GTDB): domain Bacteria; phylum Myxococcota_A; class Bradymonadia; order UBA7976; family UBA1532; genus JBMYRY01. Next base: position 1,181 of record JBMYRY010000551.1, on the reverse strand, counting down.
ACGAATTGCGTCGCTCGATGATACCGCTAATTCTCGAACCTTCCGATTCTCTGTTCGATTCGCTGCAACACCTTCCAAATGCTCAAGTGCGTTCCCAGTGCCCACTTTCGCAAGCGCTCTGCACACCTGTCGCCGAATGGTAACAAACTGGTGCCCAAGGAGGCTCAACAATGTTGACTCAATTGACGCGTTACCCAAATCGGCAAGTCCATCGATCACTTGTCCAAGAATATCATTTGACGTTGAAGGATCGACAGCGAGTTCGCAAAGTACGTTTAGCGCGTGCGCATGACGATGCTTTCGCAGCACTTTCAGAGTGAGGCGAACATGTTCAACTGATTTGTCGCGAATGAGATTCTCAATGTAGGGTTGCGCAACCCGTGCATCAGCAAACGTCACTAATCCGACAATCGCCGCCTCTCGTATCTCCTTTTTGATTGAGGTCGTACGAGCGATAGACGCAAGAGAGGAAAGTCCCCGCTCCCCCAATGCTCGTGCGGCAGCCACCTGCATTTCTGGGTCCTTGCCACCCACGATTTCCTGAGCCACAGTCTCACAGGCATCGGTCCCTCGGAACTCATTAAGCAAAAGGTTTTGAATCTCACGACGTGTCGTTTCAGGTAGCGACTCATCTCCATAACACGTCATCATGCGAGCGGCTTCATCTTGAGGATCCACTGCAAAAAAATCGGTAATCTCGAGAATTCGGCGCAGAGTCTTTGCGGTTTGTTGTGGATGCCACACCGCCCCCTCTCTCAACCATTTCACCTTGCTATTTGCAACGGTTGCCCCAATGTGTTTGACAAGTTCTCGAGCGTATCGACGGGTCACCAAAGCGAGGAGTTTCTTAACCGGTGGATCACCACTCTTTGACTTTTGAAAAGAATCAAGACTTTCTGGGATCATGTCGCTGCTGATCACGACGCGCGTGAACAATGCCTTACGCCCCTCTCGGCTCTGAAAGAACGTGTCAATCACCACAGACATTTCACCGGCTTCCCCAGTAATCTGAGGTCCTTGAAGGATGCCGCCAGGATCATAATCGTAGTCCATCGATTCCGCGAGCGAACGCCAGCATGCTTCAGCCGCTCGATCGGACTGTTGCCTGGGGCTTCCAAGCACCCAAGCCGCGCCGAGTCCAAGACCCACGGCAAGCACAACCGACAGAATTAAAATCATAC
>JBMYRY010000550.1:0-2552 GCA_049602795.1 Bradymonadia bacterium | reverse complement strand
TCGCACGCCCGAATTGTTGAAGGTGCACCTTCAATATGATTTAGTACGAGCAATGGATGATAAATCTTCGAAAAACCGCGACCCTAACTTCCTAACCGCCATTGGCACCGAGGGCACAGAAGCATCTGCCGATGAAGAACAAAAAACAGGCATTCTTCAGTCCGCCTTCAACGGTCTTCAATTGCAGAAAAACGATGACTACGAAGAACAGCGAAGTGAGCCGGAGATCGCAACACGGATGACTCCGATCGAACATCCACAACAAGAAGAAGAGATTGTAATTGCCTCTTCGAGGATCCAATCGATTGATGACCAACAATTGGTGGCACAAGAGCGCAGCACGTTAGATCGGCGACCCAAAATCTCACGTCACACGGTCCGCGATCGAGAACGACATCGGGGACGGCTGATCGTTACCTATCAATCAAACCAAACAACACATTACGTTGAGAGCGAACTCATTACGATTGGTCGGGGAGATGAAAATGACGTTCGATTAGAAGATCCGAAGGTCAGCCGGGAGCATTTGAGAATTGAGCAAACACTCGATAGTCACCGTGTCTTTAACCTAAGTTCACGAAACAGCATTCGGGTAGACGGTCAAAAAACCAGATCTAAGGAAGTCTTTCATGGCTCGATGATTCGTCTGGGCGACACAACCATAAGATACGAAAGTATCGGTTGGGCAATCAAACCAAGCAACACAAAATTGGACACAAACCTCTTAAACTGGGCTCAAGTGATTGAGCAACTATCCAAAGCAGACCGGAGTCGTCTCGCAATTTTCTCAATCTCATTATCCTTTCTGATTGGAGGGTTTGTGTTCCTTTTGATGAGTTTTCTCGACTATCCAGGACAACCAGACATCGATACCCAAAGTTTGAGCTATCGACGCCAAGCCGAGAAACGAGCACTATCGGGAGACCTAAAGGGCGCGCTTGACTCTCTGAACAAGGTCGCCTTTCTAGCCGGGGAACTCTCACCACGAGATATCAAGCGGAGAGACCTTTGGAGTACCCGGAAACAAGAAACCGAGATCGCCAGGCAAATCCAGGTGCAAACACTCGCCGATCCATTGCCCAAAGAACTCGATGAGCTAATTGCACAACTCTCTCGCAACCCGTCGATCCTCGCGGAAGCCAAGGTGAGAGTGTCGCAAGCTAAACTCAGATTCCTGAGCCGGGCTTTGGAAAAAAGAAAACGCTCTAAGAGGAACCAGAAGCAACTCGAAGCCCTCTACCACGATATTGATGTAGATTTGGTAGATCGGCGACAATATGAAGCCGTCTCGCGTCGACTCTTCCCCAGAAAGAAATGAAGACACAGGCAAAGGCTGTCGAAGATTGGTCTAATCCCGTTGGTCTAATCCAAGTAATCGACTAACGACCTCAACAACTTCTTCAATATCAAAAGGCTTGTCGAGATAGGCATCCGCTCCATAGAGGGGGGATGTCATTTCATTGACCGTTTTTCCAATGGCCGTCAACATCACAATTCGCGTGTGCTCTAAAGAGGGCTTACTGCGAATATACTTACACAGCTCCCAGCCCGAAATGGTCGGCATCATCACATCCAAGACAACCAAGTCCGGCTGGTGCTCAATAATCAACTCAAGCCCCTGCTCACCGTCTTCGGCTTGCATAATGTCGCAGTCTAAGGTGCTAACGGTCTGCTTTAGAATCCGTCTAATCTCGATATCGTCATCGGCCATGATCACCAGAGGGCGCTCTCGACGCTCGCTCATGCTCGTTCCCCTTCTACAGGTTTTTTCTTACGATACATTCTTTCTAGTTACGCAGTTAGCGCAACCTTCGAGTACACAATCGCATGAATTGGGTCTGAAAGCACGTTTTGAAATCAACGGAGTTTTTTTGGTGTTCACGGGTATTGGACCTAAAGTGGAGTCTTGTTGAGTTGATTCACCCAATACCGGCGGAGCGTTCTTGATTCATTACAGACCCATACAAGCATCGAGCGCAGGGATTATGCTTGTCTGTCTCTTACTGATCCTCAATGCCAGCGTTGAGATCGACCCCGTGTCACCAACGGTGGAGTGGTCTCAAAATGTATCAGCAGATTCAACAACACGATTCGAATTACTCAATCGCGTTGCCCTGCGCATCAATCAAAGTTTTATGGAGCCTGACCGCGTCGATCCCAAGAAGATGTTTGAAAGTGCAATGCAAAGTCTCGAAGCAAATATCCCAGAATTTGTGATGGAAACGGTCCATACGTCCGTCTTAACCACCCATATAAAACTCGGTCCACTACATCAATCTATCACCGTCGGAAACCTCACCAGCATTTGGCAAACAGTATTTCACATCAGCGATGTACTCAAAATGTTGCATCAGAGTAAAACCATTGAACCCGAGGTAAAGAAGCGGATCGAGCAACTTGCCTGCCAAGGCATGCTCTCAACGTTGGACAAACACTCATCGTTATTGTCCGAAGCGGCTCTTTTTGAATTAAAACAAAGTACGCTTGGACGTTTCGGCGGCATTGGCGTCGTCATCACCTCAAAGAACCAATCATTGAGCATTATAGAAGTA
>JBMYRY010000549.1:0-2555 GCA_049602795.1 Bradymonadia bacterium | reverse complement strand
CCAGGTGTAAACGCAGATGGGTTATTGCCCATCACTTCAGCGTACTGTTTTTGAGTGACCTCGGTTTTGCTCAAATAAAACGGTCTGGTGAGCGTTACAACGGCGCCGCCGTCTTTACCCCACCCCCAACCTTTACACTTTTCTTCCTTTGGACTACAGCCAATCGCCTCATCCCAAACGGTAGACGGATCATCCTTTGGGCAAACGCGGGTCACAATTTTGCATTTCTTCCCGCCGAAGCGCCCCGCAGGAATTTTCACCATATCCATGCCCAGTTCATTGGGCGCGTCGAGCTTAATTTGAACGCGTTCACGCGTCTCGATGGTCTCGTGATTGGACGGGCGGTTATAGCACCCTGCCGCCAAAACACTCACACTCAACGCCCACCAAATCGCTAAAAAGTTCTTATACAAAGTCCTCTCCACTCTCGAGTTAATCTCAGGCTTCACGCTCACCAACACCGTAAAGACACCGGTTCCGTATCAACCCTGCGCCATCCACCCTAGAGCCGATGTGTAGCCTTTACCGAAAGCCTTCGCCAGATTTTCGTGCCGCGCAAAGTAAGTCACACTGCAATACCTTCGAAACTCAAGGGCAAAGAGCCGAGACCGGTAAGCAGGCTGCTGCTCAAGTTAAAAAAGTACGAGAAGCGCTGAGTGACCCAATTAACCCCTACACCAATGGTGGCAACGATTGCTTCAACACCGCCTTAGCCAGCGACATCATGTGCACACTTTATGCCTACCACTTAACAGACCTTAATTGTTCAGAAGAGACTATCGGTCAAGCCGGAATTAAGTTAGACATCGGCTATTGACCATTAAACACACTAGCAAACGAACTGCGAGGAACAGATGTCCATACCAACACCAGAAGACGTCAGCGCGGCGCCAGCCAACGCGATTCATACAGAAAGCGGCCTTGCGTACCGAGTATTGACGCCAGGCACATCTTCTGAACGACCGTCCGCGAATGCACAGGTAGAGGTTCATTACTCAGGGTGGATGACCAACGGTGAGATGTTTGATTCATCGGTCCGCCGAGGCAGCCCTCTGACTTTTCCCCTCGATCGAGTGATTGCAGGCTGGACGGAAGCACTCCAACTGATGACCGTGGGTGAAAAGGCGCGATTTTGGATTCCAGGGCGCCTGGCATACGGTGACCAGGATACGGGGACGGGCAGACCCTACGGTACCCTTGTTTTTGACATTGAACTCCTGTCTTTCAAAGAGCCACCTGCACCTCCCGAGACACCAACAAACCTTTCCTCGCCCCCAGAAAGCGCTACCACAACCGATTCTGGGTTGATCTATTGCGTCCTGAAACCGGGAACCGGCAGCGAAAAGCCAACAGCAAGATCCATGGTTGAGGTCCATTACAGCGGTTGGATGGTAGAAGGCGGTCAACTGTTTGATTCCTCTATTGTGCGTGAAGAGCCCATTACGTTTGGTCTAGACCAGGTCATTGCGGGATGGACAGAGGGCTTACAACTCATGACCGTTGGCGAGAAAGCCCGCTTTTGGATTCCCGGGCATCTCGCCTATGGCAATGAGCCTACTGGAGGCGGACGTCCGCATGGGACACTCGTCTTTGATGTGGAGCTGCTCTCCTTTAAAAATCCGCCTGAGCCACCCGCTGCGCCAGATGACCTACAATCACCACCAGAAGATGCAGTGAAGACCCAAACCGGATTGATTTATCGAGTTTTAAAGGCTGGTAACGGGCAAGGCTCGCCCACTGCAAGCTCCACAGTTAAGGTTCATTACAGTGGTTGGATGGCATCAAACGGCGAACTCTTTGACTCCTCGGTCGTGCGTGGAGAACCGATATCGTTTGCCCTCAACCAGGTCATCCCAGGCTGGACTGAGGGGCTGCAGTTGATGCAGACCGGGGAAAAGGCACGTCTCTGGATTCCTGGAAATCTCGCGTATGGCGATGCGCCTTCGAGACCGGGGATGCCCTACGGTACCCTCGTATTTGATGTCGAGTTACTCGCTTTCAGTTAACCAACTTGGGGTTGCTGCAATGCGTAATTACTGGTCCGCCCTCCAAATGACGCATTGAAGGCAGATTAAAGAGAAAACCACAACCTTCGAAGGTGCACCCTTAATCGGTGAAGCCTACTCCTTTCCTCTGCCATGAACGCCAATACAGTGCCACCGTTAGAGGGTGCTGCTGCGATGCATGCGTGCGGCGTGGCTACCCTTGCGCTCCTAAGAACCGTCTCACGCTCGACGTTCAGAGAATGAGACCTGGTCTACCGCCAACCCCAGAATTAGGTTTGCTCTGACCGATTCGTTCGCGGTCGAAACGGTAATAGATTCGTGGGATTTCGCCGATGATATAAGCGTCGTTTGGCATTGAAATACAGCAGGAATGAGGCAAACGCTGCTGGCGCTACAACGGGCAGTAAAATGAACCAGCCCCCAAGAGGATTGTAGAGTGCCCACAGTAGTGGAACCATAACACATAGGGCTACGCCAAGAGCGCCCAACCGCTGGGTGTACGGCAGCCTATCCTTTACGAAATAGACCATCGCAACCAAGGGAATCAGA
>JBMYRY010000548.1:0-2555 GCA_049602795.1 Bradymonadia bacterium | reverse complement strand
CGCAGTTGCACCCAACGTATCGGGTCGCAAAATTGAACGCGGCGATTTGTTTAGAGAAAACGGGTCAGTATAAAAAAGCCGCTCAGGTTTACGAGGGGCTCGTGAAGGATTACGTCGAAGACCCGAGCGTCTTTATGGCCTACGGGAATGCGCTATTGTTGAGCGGGCAAACAGGCTTGGCTATCGAACAGTTTGAGAAAGTCATTACCCTCGACGACAAGAATCTCTCTGCTAAGAACAATCTTGCAGCAGCTTATTTGCGTAAGGGAGAAGGGGAGCGTTCTCGCGAATTCGTGAAAGAGGTACTCGCTGTTCAGCCAGACAATGTACCCGCATTGATTAATTTAGGGATGTATTATCAGAGCAAAAAGAACATGGAACTCGCGCTGTTGATGTTCAATAATGCTTTGGGCCACGAGAATTCGAAGGGAAAGCCAATTCAAACCGCCGAAGCTGCTAAGAACCAAGGGAAAGCGAAAGGTAAAAAGGAGGCCCCGGTAGTCAAAACGAAGCCCGGAACCCCGAACCCTTTGATTCTTGCTCGAGCACACAACAACATTGGTATGACGTACTTTCGAATGGGCGTCATTCCCAATGCCGTTCATAATTTTAAGAAGGCGGTGAGCTTTGACCCTTCAATGAACGAAGCGAGGATGAATCTTGCCTCTATCTTTTTGGATTACCTGGCGTACGAGAACGCACTGAAAGAATTTCAAAAGGTTTTGGACTCGAATCCAGATCACTACGAAGCGATGGTCGGTACAGCGGATGCGTTGTACGGCACCGCCAAATACAAGGAAGCGGTTACGCTTTTTGAAAAGGCAAGTCGCGTACGTCCGAGCAATCTTGAAGCCTTTAATCGTCTCGCAGAAATCTACCACAAGAAGCTAAATGATACGTCGATGGCAATCAAGACCTACCGACGAATCCAAAGCGAGTCAGGTATCGCGTCCTCGGACGCTGCCTACAAAACTGTTGAGCAAAAGATTAAGTCGATCGAAGTTGAAATTCAGGCTGCTAAGCAGTTTGAGGCTGAAGCGAAAAAGCAATCAGCTCAGCCAAAGGCTGAATCGCCTGCTGAAGGTACAAAATAATTCTCGAGTGCCGAGCACTGCTGAAGGGTTGAATGATGAAAAAGATAGCGTTAATCCTAGTCTCTCTATCACTCTCTGCGTCCGCATTTGCACAGAGTGGTGATGTAAAAACGAAGTTCTATGACTTTGACGACTTACTCATCGATGGCGAGTACAAAAAGCCACAAGTCATGTACATTGATACAACTGACCAGGTTAAGTTTGAGCGCTTACTCAAGCTAAAAAAGGACTTTCTTCCTAAACTTCGAGCAACGTCTCGCGATTCGTCTTTGCGATAAGTGATCGAACCTTGGTGAGATTGCGGGGTCTATCTCCGTCGTGTCACTCTGGATGGGGATAGACGGTGAGGCTTGATCCCGTCCCGTGAATGTTTATGATAAGGCGTGTGCTTTGGACACGAGTCGAAGGCAAACTTCACGGCGTTAATTTTCAGGAGTCTTCATGCGAATCGTTTGCGACGGTTGTGGTGCTAAATATCAGGTAGATGACAGCAAGGTCGAAAATCGCTCTTTCAAATTCCCGTGTAAGAAATGCGGTGAGAAGATCGTCGTGCGTCAGAACGGTGTTCAGGCTGAGTCTGCTACCCCCGAAGCGCCACCGGCTGCCGATGAAGCATTCGAGCCAACAACTCAACTCGCTTATGACGATCATTTGGCTCGACAAGCCGAGGAAGAGGGAGCTGTTTGGTATGTCGCGGTGGGCAAGGAGCGTGTCGGTCCAATTTCAGCAAGTGATGTGGAGGCCTATATCGCTCAGGGCGAGGTGACGGGTACCTCGTTTGTTTGGTGTGATGGCATGGATGATTGGACTGCTCTCGAAGCTGTACCAGCCTTGTCGCGGCTTTTACCGCAATCTCACGACGCAGGGTTAGGTGCCCCAACAGGTGAGAATGGCGTGCCTGCAGATGGTGGGCAGACTGGCGGCGAAGACCTCTTCGTTTCCGAACAACGTGAGGCAACATTTGATGAGCCCGCTAACTCTCCTGTGATAAGTACGGCCCAACTCACTGGGCAACGGCACGAAAATTCGGTGCTTTTCAGCCTCGACAGCTTAGACAATGATAGCAAACCTGCGAGCGGAATGATGACGCCAAGTGCGACGGGTAACACCGAAGCGTCTGGGCTAATCGATTTAGCTATGCTGGCTGGAGATTCGCAGAATCTCGACAACGTGTTCAATCAGGCGGGGCCGAGTGGCGCGCCGATGGGGGCTCCGATCAAGCCCATGGCGTCGTTAGTGACCCAACCTAAAAAGAGTCGGATTGGTCTGATTATAGCCGCGGTTGCCATTTTGGTCGCTGGGCTCACGGGAGCCGTCGTTTGGTTCTTGCTCAAACCCCAGCAAACATCGATTAAGGCGGCTACGACTGTGGCGACCACAACACCAAAGCCTGCAGCTCCGGCGCCGCAGGCAAAGCCTGTAGAAAAGAATTCAACCCTACGGATGAAAACATTGGATTTT
>JBMYRY010000547.1:0-2556 GCA_049602795.1 Bradymonadia bacterium | reverse complement strand
TCACTTCGGCTAATGCTGCACCCTGTGGGGCGGATAGTTCGGGGTTTCTTGGACCGAAGCCAACACTGTCCCATAGGAAAAACAAAACGCCTACGGCGATGGGCACGCCCATCCAACCCACTGCGAATTGAGCTAGTTGTTGTTTTCTCGGCATCGCGCCAACCAAATGACCACTCTTTAGGTCGCCCATCATGTCTGCGCACTGCCCGATACCGACGCAAACGGCAACACCAAGCACAATCGCTGAGATTGCGTTGCCTCCAGACATAAAATACATGAGGGTCACTCCAATGAGTGACATGCCAGACAATGGTGAGATATCGGTCATTCCGGTTGCCTGTGCCACGATAAGTCCGGCGAGCGCGAGCCAAATGGTGCCCACCAAAGCGATGCCCACTGCCTGCAGGATAGTGATGGAGTCGCTCGATGTGATCGCGGCGAGAAAAAGCACAACCACCGCTCCCAAAATCCCGGCATAAAGGATAGAACTGCTTAACTCTTCCGAGCCGCCGGCACCCAGTTTTGCTGCTTGTGAAAGACTCTTAATGGCACTACGTAGTGCAGGGAAACTCGCAACGACCCCTGCCAGTGCACCGCCGATAAGAACGCCAATGCCGAGCGGTCGTAGCATCGTTCGGTATAAGGCATCATTCGCCCAATCGTCGTATCCCGACCAATTGGCTAATTCGATTTGTTCGGGCGATGGAATCCACCCCAAACTCACAGCAATGGGGCTGATGATCCACCAGGCGAGTACCCCGCCGAGGACAAATGGCAACCCACCAGCCCCCGATAGTAGACCCGCACCCAGGCTCGCGAAACTAATGTAAATTACGAGCGGTAGATACCATGTAAGTCCCAGTGGTCCACCCAAATTAACTTCTTCAGGAATCAGGTGGAGATTGGCGCAAATGTGAATGGCGGTTGCGATGATCGTGCCGACGGCAAGCATTTTTGCTTGGTGAAGACCCGCTCCAGGCGACTTGAGTAGTGTACCGACGGCGACGCCACTTGGAAACTTGAGACGTTCAAATTCGATCATCTGCTTTCGTAGGGGAATAATCACCGCAACACCCAAAAATGAACCGCCAATGGCCGCTAGGATTGCGGGGATCGCCTCGATGGTGATTTGAGAATCTGTCTCCGACAGAATGAAGAGCGCTGGTAGAGTAAAAACGATACCTGAAGAGGCATTGTTTACGCCGGATGCGACAGTTTGGTTAATATTATTTTCAATGATGGTGCCCTGACCCATGACGCCGCGCAAGAGTCCGAAACCGAGTATTGCTGCAACGGTTGAACCACCCATCGTAAAGCCAAGCTTCAGACCAATGTATACAAAGGCACAGGTCATGAGACAGCCAATGAGAACACCCAGTATCATCGAAGCGGTCGTTAATTCTCGATATGGTTTAGGACTGATTTTCAGTGTCTCGTTGGGCGACTCGGTCACGTTTCGTTCCTCCGTGCGATCTGGCACCATTCTCTAACTTTTCTCTCTCAATTTCGCAACACTCGTGATGGTGATGACGGTGGGTCTACTCGAGCATTACTGACACCGAGGCATCGTCTTGAATGGTGGTCGGGGGACCGAGTCAGAACCTTACGACTGAAGCCTCTTGAACGACAAACGAGTGTAAACAATGTCATTGGAGAATATTTATTGTGACATTCGCGTGTCGGATCCGTATTGCGACTCTCTTGTCACTGACCTGTAACAATCCTTCCGTATATCGTCCCCCGTTGGCTGTCCCGAAGAGGACATCACACGTGAATCTGCTGAATAACGAAGGATATGCTATGAAAGCATTTTTGACATTCATTTCATCAGGCTGGGTCCTAGGATGTGTTTTGTCCTTTATCCCGAGCATGGTGCTCGCTGACTCTGCCGAGACCGCGGACGGCCTGGCAACCCGCTTAAGCAACCTCCGATCGGAGGTGGAATCGCTTTCTCAGGAGCTCGGGCAACGTCAGGGAGATTATCGTGCCCAGTTGCAAGGCTATGCTCGACAAGAAGCGGATCTTGCACTCGAGGCGCGTCGCGGGACGACGACGATCGCGAAACTAAAACTCGCCATTGAAAAAAAGTTGGAAGCAAACAATGCGAAGGCGGAGAGCGCCAAAGTGTTGGACCCGATCCTAAAGAAAACGGCGGTGACGCTGTCCAATCACATTTCCACAGGTCTTCCCTTCAAGCGAACACAGCGAGTTGAAGCTGTAACATCGCTTGTAGATAAGCGTGAACGAGGTGAAATCACCGCGACTCAGGCAATGAATCGGTTGTGGGCACTGATGGAAGATGAACTGCGTATGCAGCGGGAGAGCGTGATGCATCGTCAAGAAATCCAGCTGAACGGCAACGCGGTTCTTGCCGATGTCCTTCGGGTTGGCATGGTGATGATGTTCTACCGTATTAAGAATCAGTCCGTTGGCTATGCGGTTGAACACGATGGTGACTGGCGATTTCAGACCTCCAATGACCCCGAAGTCAACAAACAAATCGAGCACGCATTTCTCCAATTTAGTAAGCAGGTTCGAGTTGGGGCGTTTGTTCTG
>JBMYRY010000546.1:0-2563 GCA_049602795.1 Bradymonadia bacterium | reverse complement strand
GCTTACGGGTGCAACACGTGGGGACGGCGGGACCGCACCGTACAGACATAATTGCTCACCATGCCAAAAGGCAATAATACACTGTGTTTTTGTACCACCCCCGTGGATTTCAACTCGAAATGACCGATACAAGAGTCGAAATAAACAGCCCGCCAAAAAACCGAATAGCCGACGGCAAAACTTGCTCACTCTTCCCATCCACTGGTCAATTCAAGGTGGAGGTCCACCTTTGTCTTTAGGCTCTCATCGTGACTCACAACAATCACCAAACAGCGACCTCTTAACGACTCAATCAACGAATCAATGGCCTGCTTCCCCGGGACATCTTGAAATGCATCCGGCTCGTCGAGTATCAAGATCGGCGGCTCACCAATGCAGGCTCGAGTCATAAGCAGCTTACGACGTTCACCTCCGGAAAGACCCGTTCCCTCGGGCTTCAATTTTCGGGAAAAAAAAGTTTCTGGTGAGCCCTCGATCTCAAAACCCAGCCGTTGCCAAGTTTCGTAGACATCAGCAATCCTATAACACTCACGCCCCATCAAAATGTTATCAAGGAGTGACCCTTCAAGTAAGAGTGAATCCTGAGTCAGCCAGCCGATCTGTGCACGCCAGGATGCCAAGTGTGCATCAGCGCTTGAGACTCCACCAAAAAGTACCGTCCCCTCGCTAGCCTCACGTAATCCTAGCAAAACATCAATCAGACTGGATTTACCAGACCCATTACGCCCGGAAATCAGCACAAGCTGACCAAAGTCCAAGTGACACGTCAACTGCCTAAAGACCCATTTACCCCCCCTCTTAACCCCAAGGTTATCAAGAGTGATCCCCTTGGACGCCTCCATTGACTGGGTTCCACTCGCGCCGCCGGATCCCAATGGAAGTGTCGCGATACGACTCAACGCCGCGCGACCCGGGGCTAATAACTGAGGCAATTCACCAATCTGCTTGATAGGACGGTACATCAACAGGAGACACGCAATGAAGCTGAGACTATTTTCTCCAGACCCCGAATCCCCCGTCAGGCGCCAAATGCACACCCCCACGGTCAGACATAAAGCGCATGCCCCCATCACTTCAGCAATTGGAGAAGATACCGCCTTCAACTTAACGGCTCTTAGACTCGACGCATAAACATTCTCAATAGCACTATTTAATCGCTGCCTGAGAATGCCCGGATAATGAAGGGATTGGATCACCTTGTTTGCGTGTAATTGCTCTTGGACGATGTTTGCCGTGGCCGCAATTGCTTCTTGTGAACTCTTTGACTCACGTTTGAGTTGTCTGGTGATTCTCAATAAAGGGATGAGGACAATCGGATAAATCAGAAAAAACAAAGCCGCGAGCTGCCAGTCCAGGGACAAACACAGCAGAAAAAGTAAGACAACTTCTATCAACGCTTGCCCTGATCGAACAATGCCATCAGAAAACATTCGCTCAACAAGTTCTATATCGTAAATGAATCGGGCAACCAAATCCCCTTTACCCACGGACTCAATCTCATCCAGTCCACCTCGTTCGATTCTTGCGAATAAATCTTCTCTCAGATATCGGCTTACCCTGTGTCCAAACTGTGTTCGCTCCACAAGAAATAGATAGCTAAACACCCCCTTAGCGACCGCGGCCCCCACGATCAAAGGCATGATAACAGTAAAAAAGGAAGCCTGATTCTGTGACTCGGCTATACCAAAGACCTGGAGCCACGAGGGCATGTCGATCTCACCACGGGCAATCGACAGCTTCAAGATCGGTCCGGCCATCGCGCCGTAAATCGCTGTACACGACGCGAGAATGATGCCGACGAAAAGTAAACGAATCAATCGACCGGCTGATTCTCCAAGGAAAGCTCTAGTCAGCTCATACTCTGAGCCACCTTCGATGCGTACCACAGTGATTCCTAATCCTTGGGACGAAAAACGAATTTAGTCAGCGGTGGAGGTGTCAAACAAATCAGTACCCCCATAGACTAAACCAGCAAGCGACAACAATAATGTGATGTCTGTCGTGAAGGCATATGTGTCAGCATTTCGAGCATAGACGCCCTGCCTCTTAAAGTCTGAGGTTTCCGCTGAGCGTCCAGAGTAATACGTTGCCATAGACCCAAGAATTGATGCCGTCGCCAGCCCAACAACGCCTACACCAAGCGCTGTCGCTTTGAACGGGTTCACTTCCGCACTGATGTCTTTACTCTTTGCCAACGCTTTACTCGCTGTTGGAAGCTTGACACTCATTGCTTCAAGAGATGCAATTCTCCTATTGATACCCAACTCATCAATGGTGCGCAGACTTCGATATTGCTTGTACCAACCAATTGCGCTCTCAAGGTCCTTGAGACGCTCGTAGCTCATCGCAATATTGAACGCTAAGTTTGGGCGTCTCTTCTTGAAAAATGATTTCTGGAAAGCAAGGACAGCATCTCCATAGTTGCCCGTTTCATACGCCGCAACACCTGCCAAAAAGTCCTCTTCTGATTGTTGAGTTTCCTGCGCATAGCCTTGACTCGACAGCGATATCATAGCCAGGCAAAGGATCATGACACCCGGTAAACGCAAATGCAGCAACCAAT
>JBMYRY010000545.1:0-2582 GCA_049602795.1 Bradymonadia bacterium | reverse complement strand
TTTACTTTATGACTTCCGCCTGACGTATTTATCCTGTATACAGGGTTTCGTTAGAATTTGTGAGGCTGCTTTTTGTCATGAGTGAACACTCGAGAATGAGGTTAAACGTCGCGAAAATCGCCGGGCTGACGCTGCCGTCTCGTGAGGTGGACTGTAAGGCTTTCGACTTGATTGACATCCAAGGCTATGTGGAGCTTGCGGATGACAGGCAGTTATCGTCAGACTTGATTGCCCAACGATCTAATTCACCACTTGATTTGGATTGTCTTGGAACTCTCGCGGAGCCTTCTTCTGTTCTGCAGTTCAACTTAGACGCTTCTTAATATCCCTTCTCTTCCACTTTTCCTGGTTCTGATATACCGTTCGTTCCTTGAGCAGGATGAACTACGGGAGTGAATGATGATCAAACCCATTGATTGGCGAGGTGACCACTTACGGCTACTTGACCAACGAAAGCTACCGGCGGAGGAGACGTATGTTACGTGCGCCCATTGGCGCGAGGTAGCGGATGCAATCCGCGACATGGTGGTGAGGGGCGCACCTGCGATCGGTATTACGGCGGCATATGGGTATGTTCTTGGCGCCCGAGCGCTTGGTTCGCTTAGTGATACGGCACCGTTGGAGAAACTTAAAGCGGGGCTTTATGCGACGCGACCTACGGCGGTCAATTTGGGGTGGGCACTCGACCGAATGCATGCGCTCGCAACCGAGTCGGATCGTTCAGCGGAATTAAGAGACTTAGAAGCTTTGGCGGAGCGGATTGAGCACGAAGATCGAGAAATGTGTGAGCGCATGGGGCATCATGGGGCAGATTTTCTTGGTAAGGTCGGCCGCGTCTTGACTCACTGTAATACTGGGGCCTTGGCAACAGGGGGGGCCGGTACGGCACTCGCTGTCATCCGTGAGATGCATCGCAGACATCCTTTAGATACCATCTATGTAGACGAAACCCGTCCGTACCTACAGGGGTCACGTTTGACAGCATGGGAACTTTATCGTGAAGAACTGCCCGCTTGCTTAATAACGGATAGCATGGCCGGACATATGATGAAATGCGGGCGCGTTGACGCGGTTGTTGTGGGGGCCGATCGAATTGCGAGAAATGGTGACGTAGCAAATAAGATCGGTACCTATAGTCTTGCGGTTTTATGCCATCATCATAAGATTCCCTTTGTCGTTGTAGCGCCGACAAGTACATACGATCCGGCGTGTGCGACGGGCGAACACATCGAAATAGAGAACCGGCCACTTGATGAGCTCAAATTTGTAGGAGATGTGCAAATTTCACCGAGTGGTGTTCAGGGCGAAAATCCGAGCTTCGATGTGACTCCGAATCATCTGATTACAGCCATCATCACCGAGGTGGGGATCGTTCAACAAGGTGAGTTCGAACGATTAGCTCAACACCATGATTTGAGTGAGTCCAAAGATTTTGGATGAGTTTTTTCATCTTGAGGTTGACAAATGCCTGACATGATCATAGTTTCCAGCCCCCGCGTGAATCACGTGCGCTCGTCGTGCGTTGCGTGGGCGAACTTAGAAGAAATAAAGCGAGAAGCATTATGTACGCAGTAGTCAAGACTGGTGGCAAGCAATACAAAGTTCGACCAGGTCAATTGGTTCGAGTAGAGAAACTTGAAGGCGCGGTGGGCGATACTGTTGCCCTTAACGACGTTCTTCTGGTCGGTGGTGGTGAAGCCATTCAGATCGGTCGTCCTCAGGTAGAGGGTGCCTCAGTTCAGGCGCAGATTGTGGAGCAGGGTCGTGCCAAGAAGATCATCGTCTTCAAGAAGAAGAGGCGCAAAGGATACCACAAGAAGCAGGGACACCGTCAATATTACACGCAGCTTCGCATTGGCGAGATTAAGGCTTAGAGAAAGACCATAGGAGAACCAAGAAATGTCACATAAAAAAGGTCAAGGTAGTACTCGGAATGGTCGCGATTCAAATGCTCAGCGTCGTGGCGTAAAGCGCTTCGACGGACAGTTTGTTCGTGCTGGAAATATCCTTGTGCGTCAGTGTGGTACGAAGATTCACCCGGGAGCCAACGTAGGTTTGGGTCGCGATTACACGCTTTTCGCACTCGAAGACGGCTATGTGAAGTTTGAGGACTTCCGTGGTGGAAAGAAGCGAGTCGCTGTTTACGGCGAAACGTCACAGGGCGTCGCTAATTAGATTCGTAGATGAAGTTAGTATCAGCGTCCGCTCGGGCAATGGCGGACGCGGAGCCGTAAGCTTTCGCAGGGAGAAATTCGTCGCATTTGGCGGACCCGACGGAGGCAACGGTGGTCGTGGCGGCGATGTCATTTTTGTCGCCGACGAGCAATTGTCCACCCTCATCGATCTCCGCTATCGCAAAATCTATAAAGCCAAAAACGGTCAGCCTGGGGGACCCAAGGACTGCACGGGCGCGTCCGGCGAACCCACAGAGATTCGTGTGCCAGTCGGTACTCAAGTGTATGACGCCGATAGTGAGTCACTCATCATTGACTTAGATACGCCGGGCATGCGGCACTGCGTTGCCGAAGGTGGACTTGGTGGGAAAGGCAATGCGTGCTTTGTTAGGGCAACAAAACGTGCGC
>JBMYRY010000544.1:0-2590 GCA_049602795.1 Bradymonadia bacterium | reverse complement strand
GGGAACCGGGTGGACCAGCCGGTAGAGCGGGACCTCGTGCGTAAAGGTGGACAAGATGTTGCGATTGCTGTGTCTATGAACTCGGAACTGGATGTTGCCCAGAATCGAGGTCAAGACGGGTTAGCCCCATTTCCACGTAGAGTTCTGTATTGGGGGAGTTCCCTAAGCGACTAATCGTGATCAGTCCCGTTAAGCCTAGAACAAAAATGTCGCGCCAAAGACGGAACTCGCGATGGTAGTTATGACTAGACTGCTCACCATGAGCGTCTTGTTAAAGTTATACTTCTCTTTTTGTTTGGCGTACTCAGACTCATTGATGAAGGCGATCATCTTCTGCTCACCACAGGCCTCTGGGTTGATATACGTCATATCGTTACACGCAAGACGTTCGAGTGTTTGAGATGTCGCTAATTCAGTCTCATTAGCAAAATATGCGGTCGTTGCCAGAGAGGCGAGAGCAACTCCGAGCGATGTCCATCTTATGGTGTTTCGTAATCGAGTGTTAGAATCCTCAGTGGAAGCCGTACCCGTTATACCAGACGTCTGAAGCACCCAATCAACACTCTGCTCTTTATTGGAACTCACTGTTAAAGCTGATTCTAGTAAAGCGTAGCCTTCTAAAGAAGCTTCTGCATCATATCGACCGGTACGCAATCTTACAGTGACAGGACTGATCCCTATACTCTTTCCACCCACTCTAATGAACGCCCCCGGCGGGATCGTGTTGATGTTCACTGTGGTGAGTTTTTCCTTTCGTTTTTTGACGACCATCATGAGGAGCTTCTTGGCGATAGACCTGTATGTTTTGGACGAGGCCGAGGGCTTTATCTTGACCTTGAGTTTACCCTGCTCTCCATTCGTCGATGTTGCCCAAAGCGTTACTTTGGTATGATCAGATGCGCTGTCAACCGTACCCCAGACAAGGATACCTACGCCGAGTGTCTTCGCTAGTTCTCTCATACATGTTGTATCATCTGGTTGGCATCCAAACGCATCTCGAGCATCTGAAAGAGATGCACTCAGCTTGCCCACGTCCTTTAATCCGCGTTGCCCACGGATGGCTGACCTAACTGCACGAGTCATCTCGGTGGCAACGACTTTACTACTACTTCGATTCCTTTGGGTTTCCAGCGCAAGAACACCGGCCTTACTGCCTTCATTGGCGTTAACCACGGCTGTACAGAGCATCGCAATAGCGAAAATTGTAAACCGGAAGAGCAGGTCCATAAGACTTAATTTTCCCCCTCGAATGCACTTCGCAATTCTTTGACTAGGGAGAGTACGGACATTCGGCGATCAGCATCTGCGGTGCGAGCGTAGTCTCTTCCTCGCCAGTGTAACTCAACTAAGTCACTTCGGATGATTCGTATCAATTCGGCAGCCTCACACACCGCTAAAAAGGTCTCCATCTCCGTTGTATTGAGGTCAAGTTTGCTCGTCAGTTGTTTGACTGACAATGGTGCGTGCTCTAGTCGATCGAAAAGACGATTCAGTCGAATCGACGTAAAAAGTTTTTTTGCTGGCGACTTTGGAGGCGTGGTTGAAACAACTGGTGGCGGTTGAATCGGAGTCGACTTAGGCGCATCGATTTGGTGCCCTAAGGGATCGGGGTCATCCGATGCCTGTGGACGCTTTGCTGGCCGGACATGCGCTGTTCGTGAAGTGGTACGAGATTTCGCTTTTGCTTCTCGTTCGCGTTCTGCGCGTAGTTCTCGAGCCTTTGCCCTCGCCTCAATTGTTTCTAATGAGACGCCTTCAGTAGGAGCGACTCTCGATTTACCACTCGATACAGTATCTACGGCTCGGTCGAGGCGCTCGATAAAGTTTGGATGTAGTTTCAAAAGGGCGTCATGTTCAATCAACACTTCTTGTCGTTTCAAGCCCCGTGTTAACTCTTGGAATGACATGTCCCAGAATTTTTGCGCCCCGCTTGCAAGACTTGCTCCGATTTGTGTCCGTAACTCCACAGGGGTGCTTGGAGATGAATAGCACGCCTTTACGAGCAGTAGGTCAAACGCTTGAGTAATGCCGAGTTTCTTCCATACAGCAGGCTCGATCTCAACAGGTGGTGTGGGGGTCGTACAATCTTGTTCGGTCACGTTGGGCATCCTCGAGTAGTCAGATCCTTGAATCATGAATTAATTTCAGCAACAAGTCTAAAGCCTAGGTCCATCGTACTGAACTTCGGTCCAATACTGTCACGCGTCCACAGGGGGCGTCCCTCTGAAGAGCCACTACGGAAACTACCACCTTTGACAATCAGACGCTCCAGCTTTCCGACTGCGCGTGAGCCAGTCCATTCTCGAACCCCTCCAGCTAAGCCGTGCACTAAGCTGGTTGAACGGTCATGTTTAAAGTCGGTAATCTTTGGCGGTAGCTCATGCGGCCAACTCTCTGGGCAGGCACAGAGGGCGGGGTTCCAAGTATCGCCCCATGGGAATAATCTACCTTCGCTCCCACGAGCTGCTTTCTCCCACTCTTCCTCGGAAGGTAGGCGGAGTCTGCAGCCGATCTTTTCTCCATACCAGCGACTGTACGCGATGGCGTCTCCTGCTGAGATACCAACGACGGGAATCTCGGGATCCCATCC
>JBMYRY010000543.1:0-2591 GCA_049602795.1 Bradymonadia bacterium | reverse complement strand
TGGGAACTTAAATCCAGCGCAGGAACACCTCGCATCAAACGGTGTGAGATACACATTGCAGACAATGTATCGGCTCGTGGAGCCCAAACAGCCTGTAGGCACAGTGATCCTTGCGTGTGTCGATGAGGAGTTGCACGACCTGCCCCTTTTTGGGCTTGCCGTGGAAATGGCGACGTTGGGCTGGAGGTGCATGATGCTCGGGGCGCGAGTGCCGGCCTACGCAGTGAACGAAGCGCTGGTTACCCGGGGCGATGTTGTTGGACTCAGCATTACGATGCCACTCAGTATCGAAGACCCGACATCTTTCTGGCGTGATTACGGGCTCGCGATCGGTGCCAGACCATGGGTGGTCGGCGGAAGTAGCGCCATGCTCTATCAGCGAGAGATCGAGCAGTTTGGCGGTCACATCGTTCGCAGCCCTGAAGATGTTGCGCGCTACTTAAATTCAGCACCGTTGGTGTCAGCGACCACCTCGAAAACGTCGTAGTACCTGCCCGAGTCGGTGATATAGCGGGGTTGCGCTGTCGGTATCCTTTGGGTCGTATTCGTCGGTGAGATAGGGAACGTACATGGAGCGTCGAAAACTCTCTGATCCAACCCGAGTAGACTGAGCCACGCGGTGCCACAAACGACCGTCGTGGATGGTCAAGTCACCCTTCTGGGTTTGAACAGCGATTTCATTTCGATCTGGGCGGTGGTCGAGAAAGGAAATTTTCCTAAAGGCCATTGAAAACATAGACTGTTCGTGGCTGCCAGGGATTAAGCGCAATCCTCCGTTGTCTAACGGACAGTCACTAAGGTGAATACCGACGTTCAACA
Organism: Bradymonadia bacterium; assembly: GCA_049602795.1. GTDB lineage: Bacteria > Myxococcota_A > Bradymonadia > UBA7976 > UBA1532 > JBMYRY01. Next base: position 1,772 of record JBMYRY010000543.1, on the reverse strand, counting down.
TTTGTTTCGGCTTACGAAGATAGAATACATCGCGTAAGCCGTCCGTATGCCAACCTAGCCGAGGATAAACACTCCCCTCGACATTGAGATATGTGTTGACGACGCACCCATCCTTTTCCTGGTCGCCGATCCGAACTTCACTGCCTATGAGCGTCTTTATCGGCTCGAGTCTAGGATCTCGTATCATGTCTCGGACCACCTTCGAAAAACATGAAGTGAAAGGCATTCTTTGAATGAGGGGCTCCGATTCGGGTCCATTGCCGATAAATAAAGGAATTCCGTTCACTGATGTGCGGCCCTCTTCAACCCATGCATCACGAAGCCGGTCGATATCCGTATTCATCGTTGCTACTTCCGTGTCGCTATAGACGCCACCAAAAACCAAGAAGCCGTGTTGAGCAAGAAAGGCACGGTGCACATCTGTCAGACCATCGTCGAGATCAAAACGAGTGTGAAGAGGCAGTGTCGCAGCGTGTTCAACCGCTGCGGAAGAGAGGTGAGTGTTTGCCGTCATGTTTCAAAATCCTTAGTGATTGGTGCTGGTTTCTTTAAGTGCGAGTAACCGAATCAGCATCGTGGTTAAATCGTGTTTAAAGCCCTTCGTATCAGTGCTCGCCGTCAGAATGGCGCCTAAATCATCCCCAGAGAGGGCCACGAGTCTTCCAACCAACATTATGGCGCTTAAAACCGCGAGTCGAAGTTCGTCTTGGTCGAGATCACTGTACGGCTCGAGATGATGAGTGACGATTGCAATCGTTGGAATGAGCACTTTGTCTCTCCTTGCCTGTTCCATTTGACCGTGTTCGATAAAGTGGCGCATGGTCAGGAGCAGTGCATCCCGATTGCGTTGCCCCATTTCGATGGCGGCATTGACGGCATAATGAATGGCGAGACGCGGTTCTTCATCTAATCGTTTGGTAAATTCGGGAATCGTATTCTGAAGAGCAGCGTAAATGCTCTCTATGCAGCGCAGATACAGTTGTTGCTTACCGCCAAAATATTGCGAGATGAGTGAGAGGTTGGCATCAGCCTCGTTGGCAATTGTGCGAACCGATACGCCGTGCAAACCATGCTTTGAAAATTGACGGATTGCTGCGCTCATAAGTCGTTGTTCTGTTTGTTGTCTATTTCGCATAGCTGTTATTAAACAAATGTTTGTTTAATTTGTCAAGTGCGTCTTTGAATAAGACAAATCTTGAATGTTGATGTTGTCTGTGAGTACATCGTTTACGATGACGTTGCGACGCGAGTGTTCTATCGAATGGGGGAAGGCGCCGCATGAACCTTCGGGCTTATCTTATTTTGTACCTGCTTGGCATGCTTGCATGTGGTGCGCCGCAGAAGCACGGGAAGCATCAAGTGAGCGATGTACGCCGCTTAGAGGTGTCGTGTGAAAAAGAGCACGCGGTGTCTTGCTTTAGGCTCGGACTTCACTTTAAACAGCATGACATGGTGACCAATCGTCGTTCAAAGCGAGCGTTTAGGCGTGGCTGCGACCTAGGTCATGGTGGCTCATGTATAGCATTCGCCGAATTGTGGCAGAGTGAGAAGGAGCAACTGCCTCTAGAAGACGCAAAGCAATCGCGGCGGATCGAAGCGCTCTATCGGCAGGCATGCGAATTGGGGGAGCAACGAGGCTGTGTTAAGGCGAGTACACATCTGTTTATGCATGCTCAGCGGAGAGCCGCACAATTGGGAGCATTAGGCGGGCTCAAGCGTAGTTGCGATGCGTCAGGAGGCGTTGGTTACATCGAATTACTTCGAGCCCAACT
>JBMYRY010000542.1:0-2599 GCA_049602795.1 Bradymonadia bacterium | reverse complement strand
TTATCTGCCCCGATTCGAACATCCAAAGCCCTTGCTTGGCGCTTGTCGGCGGTAGCAATATAACGAGCCCCCGGTGGCGCGTTGAACACCGTCGTCTCAATATGAGGATTGTCCTGTCTTGACGCAACATAGGAGGCGATATAGCCGCCTAGCGAATGTCCCGTAATATAGACCTTGGCAGATTTGCCTTTCAGTCTTTTCTTTGCCTTACGTATTGCACCTTCATAAAAACGTTCGCCAGCAGACAAGGTTGCCGCCAATTTACTCATCGTCGCTTCATAAGAGGCCCGAGTGAAACGGTAACCGAGGTATGCAAATATGCTCGAACTGCACTTCTTTGTCTCCGTCGAAGACTTGTCTAGGCAAGTATAAGCCTTCCTACCGTAGTCCCCAGGCAACGGACAGACTCTATCGAGATATTTGATAATGCGTCTGATACAGGGAGCCGAGTACGTGCCCATCGTGGCGAGGAACAAACCAACATCCGCATGTAAAGAACCCGTCGACCAGGTGCCGCGGTAAGAAATCACCAATGAAGCGGGCGATGTTTTTTCATTCAACACCGCCACGGCCTGGAACTTTCCAAAGTAAGGGATAGCCGCTGTCGAAAGCACCTTATTCCGATAGTCTCGAGGCATACAGGTATCACCACTACAGCTTTTGCTCGTTGCATCATCCAAATTCGAGGCATACGCTGCCCCTGCAATCCGAGCCAGCGTGAGTACACTCGGTCCCTTCGCTGGTCCCGCAGAGCGGTTCTTAGATGAGGTCGATGCCTTTTCAGTCTTACTCAAGGCTTTCTTCACCGATTGAGGCTTCGATCGCGTAAGGCTGATCGTGTACTTCATCGTCGCCGTTTTTGACGTGTTTCGAGAGACGAGAAAACTAACGAGGCGCCGCTCTTTGCCCCAGCGTCCGTGATACTTAGCGAGCTTCAGGCTCAACTTAGTGGTCTTGACCGCCTCTTTGTCGCTCGAGAATCTCAGCATACCCTCATCGAGGGTTCTTGATTTGTTGTTCTTGGGATCGATAAGAAGTGCGCATACCTTGAACTCACCTTTTGCCCCTTTAGCCTTAACCTTAATGCCGAAATCAACCTCGGTTTGTTGAAGCCATTTCGCTTCGGCGGTGTGCGAATCGTAGATGGCATGCACCGTCGTTGTCTTTGGTTTTACACTCTTGAGAATTTCTTCATTTGATTTCGTCGTAATACGAATTGAGGCTTTGGGGTTTGGATAACGTCCAAGTTTCTTGGGTCTAGGCATCGCCATATTTTGAAGATATGCGGCCATCATTTTGGCGTCACTCCCATGACATTCGAATGGTGGTTCAACGGCTTTCGGGGTCTTAGGCTTGGACTGAGTGGGTGAAGTTGACGCACCTTGCGTATTCAGCTTTCCTGATCCACCCGCCACTGAGGCAGTACGCGGTCCTTTCAGAGGCCCCTTAATCAATTTCTTCTGAGTGGCGCCTCTCGTTTTTGAGGTAGACATCTTGCTGGACAGAGGAACCTGAACACGCGCCGCGAGCGTCTTCAGTTTTTCTTTACACTTGCTCGTCGAAAAGGAGTTAAGACCACACCCCAAAACATTTGACACATAAGCTTTCCGCGCCTTTCTACACGCCGAGTTTAAGTGCTTCTTTCGACAGTTTCGTGCACACGTTTTCCGCTTCTTGGATTTTTTCCCAACCGATTTACACGTCGATGTACACTTACGATAGCCCTTACACGCCTTCTTTCGGCCTGAATTCAGTTTTTTCATACAAGCGCTAATCTGATCACCACACGTGCCCTTCGTGAGCTTCCATGCAGACTTAATCGTAGAATCGTAAAGAGCTTTATCATTTGGGGCTTTAAGTCGCGCAGGCGTATCCTTAGCCTGCGCTATGTTGACACCTGCGAATAGAAGAAAAGTCCCGAACAACAGAAAGTCGCGTAGTTGCATGATGTACTCCTCAAGGTTGTAAACAGCTAGGGCAGTACCAGGCACGATCCTGCCGTGTGAAGTTAACTCAATGCCCCCCAGAGAGAAATGAATTTTTCGCCAGCGTTGGCAATCGGGTTGAGGTCAAGGTCTTGTGAAGCAGGAAAAGTTGGACGTGGTGACCGTCAGCTGAGTGCCTCAAAGCGCCTGCTACATTTAGCCCAATTTAACGATTTCTGTCCTTCTCATTGAGCCGCGAGTCCCATTTGTCACCAATCACTCTTTGTCGTCGTGTCGGTTGAAATGCCCACACATGGCTTCTCTAAATCCCCCAAAACCATAAGGTTTAGTGATATGCTAACCGCAACACCATACACACTACTAGTTAAACTGATGCCAAGCTGAAGCGAGTTTCATGACAAATCAACTGAAGACCACGGTCAAAGACGCCTGGGATTACATTATTATCGGTGGCGGTTCAGCTGGCTGCGTCCTGGCAAACAGGTTGAGTGAGGATCCGTCAACGAAAGTATTGGTACTGGAGGCCGGTCCGATGGACCGTCGCTTCGATTTTCGCATTCACATGCCCGCAGCCCTCACCTATTCCCTGACAAATCGAACCTATAATTGGTGGTATGAATCAGACCCCGAACCCGGTATGGGTGGTCGAAGGA
>JBMYRY010000541.1:0-2600 GCA_049602795.1 Bradymonadia bacterium | reverse complement strand
ACAAAATCTTTAATGCGTCTAAGTTTGTTCATCTGCAATTAGAGGGCGACAACGAATTCGGGGCAACGGATATCTCCCACCCTTTAGATGTCTCATTTATTTTAACGCTGAACCGACTCGTCAGTAAAGCTACAGAGAGCTTTCAGCGCTTCGATTTTGCCACCGCATTGCATCGGACCGAAGACTTGTTTTGGCAATTTTGCGATCATTACTTAGAACTGGTCAAAACGAGAGCCTACGCTGAGGATGCCTCGCCTGAGCGACGCTCAGCTCGTGCGACGCTCATGCTCTCGTTACAAACATTTCTCAAACTCTTGGCACCGTTCCAGCCCTATGTCACGGAGGAAGTTTGGTCTTGGCTGTTCGCCGACCAATCGGGTGATAAGAGTATTCATCGATCATCATGGCCGAAGCCCATCGACCTCGATACCACTGATGAAAGAGTCAGTGAGGAGACGCTCGCAGTGGCAATCTCGGTTGTATCTCAAATCCGCGGTGCAAAATCGGCAGCTCAAAAGTCGCTCAAATGGCCCGTGGAAACACTTCGAGTATCAGGTCCGCAAAGTACACTGACCCAATTCGAATTAATCAAAGGTGACGTCCTCCGAGCTGGCATTGTCGATGTGGATGCCGTATCCACGTACGATGAAGAGGCACCCGAGAAAGAGTTGCTGGCAGTTGAGGTTGCCCTCGCGCCCATTAACCCAAATGCCTGATTAAGTTGGCGAAGCACGTCGACTGGTCTAACCCCAAGGAGATAGACATGCGAATGATACCCTTAAAATATCTAAGTCTATGCCTTTGCCTCGTGCTCTTCATGGGCTGTGGCGAAGACAGTACGACTGAAATGACGCGCCCTACAGCAGGACAAGCGGGTGACGGCGGATCAGCAGGTGAAGGCGGAAGTTCAGGTCAAGGTGGGGAGTCAGGTACGCCTGTCCAAGGCGGCAGTGCTGGAGAACAGAATACGGCAGGCGCCACCGGCAATGGCGGTGCGGCGGGCTCTACTGGTATGGGCGGCGAAGCAGGTACTGCAGGAGAGGCAGGTAATATTGGTACGGGCGGAACGCCGGCACCGGTGGGTCAGCAGTGCGGCATCATCCTGAAATCAGACCAATTACACTCGGGTATCGTGTACGCTGCCCCATATGGGCAAGGTCGACTCGACTGGTATCGCACTGACGGTGACACACCAAGATTCGAAAATAGTATGCCCCTGAGCTCAGGTACAATCGACATGAGGGTCGACCGCGAGAACAACCGACTCTTTGTCTTGCATGATGGCACAAGAGAAGCAGTTTGGTATCAACTAACTCGCCCGACGTCTCCAGAGGAACCACTCTTTAGTCGCCCTCAGGAAATCGGACGGTTCGCCTTCGAGAACATGCCCGTACGAATGGCCGTAGATCGATTAAGGCGTCGACTATTCGTCCTCAGTCAACCGCCGTTAACTGGAGATGGTGAACCTGTTCGCGAAATGATTCTCGACGTCATTGACGTCACTGTGCCAAATGCTCCCAATCGGGTCTCAAGTCGAAACGTCCCATCTTCAAGTGCCATCGCTATCGATGCACAACGGGGCGTGATGTTTCTCTATGCACATCTCGACGAAACCCTCCTTGTATTTGACGTAACGGCCGCCTCCCCACGACCATTACCGGAGATGACTTTTGATCTTGAAGCTCGCTTCAATGAACCTTCTCAAACCGCATTCAACCTAAAGTCGTTCAGATTAGACGAAGACCGCGGACGACTCTATGCGGCTAGAGATCAGGTGCCAAACTCACAAGCGGTGGTTTTTGAGTACGCCCCAGCGAATGCAGCCGTGGACGGTTGTATCGATTTGGGTCCGTTCACAGTGCGCACGGACCCGTTAGACCAATCTGTCCCCGCCGCTGAGCGTACAAACCTGATGGGCGCCGCCATCGTTGAACCCATCCTTGGTAAAGGTGGCGCGTTTTTCGTTTTCGCGGCGTGGAATGGCTCGATGGCTCAACCCATGGTGACCATGCTCGATGACGACCTCAACTTCGAGGCGACCTGCGGAGAGTTCACCACAGATGCAGATGTAGACATCGACTTCGGCTGTTTTGTCACAGGCTCTGCATTCGATGACAAGGGCGCCTGTGTTGATGCATTCAATCAAGTGGCAGCAGTGACGACTGCGGCAGGGGTTTCCTTTTTTCCATTTAACGAAAATCGAACCGTGTCGCCTGAGATCATTACGAATGAAGGCGCAGCATCAACACTCGTGTGCTACTGAGTTCATGAGCAGACCATGAACTCACATCCATGGATCGCCCCAAAGTCCTCAACACAACGTCTTGGGTTGCCCCCAAGAGGGTATCGCCGCGTCCTTATCGTCCTGACATTGTTCATCTCTGTCACCGTGAATGCATGCGGTACGGATAACAGTCGCGGCAAAGAGACGACTGCGCTCGAATTTATTACAACATGCGAGGCCCCAGCACCAAGTGCTGACGTCGTTCTCGGCGTCGGCAACACGGATTTCGTCACGATTGATTCGGTCCCGGACGTCAACATCGTACAAGGGTATCAAGGTGGATTTCATATTTGGGGGGCCCTTCGATTTGAATCAC
>JBMYRY010000540.1:0-2601 GCA_049602795.1 Bradymonadia bacterium | reverse complement strand
TATGGGTGACACTCTTACTCGGGGGTACTCGAAACTCAGGAACGCTCATTCCCCGGATAGCATCCGTTTGACGAGCGCACTATCGTTGCGTTCGAGTTCTAGGTCCTGAAGATAACCCTCGGCTGGGTCTCCAGTAATGTAGTCTCCACTAAAAACAGAGTCTTCGTAGCGTACAACATCCGCATTTCCATCTTTACCGGTTAGGACTAAATCATCCAAATCTTGGTAGACAAGCCAATCAGCCCCAATCTCTTGACAGATCTCGTCCACCTCACGTCCGTGAGCGATTAACTCCCGCGCTGCCGGCATATCAATACCGTAGACATTGGGATAGCGAACTGGTGGCGCCGCCGATGCAAAGTAAACTCTTTTCGCCCCTGCCTCGCGAGCCATTCTGATGATTTCACTGCACGTTGTACCTCTTACAATAGAGTCGTCTACCAGCAAGACCGTCTTATCTCTGAACTCAAGTGAAATGGGGTTCAACTTCTGCCGGACCGATTTCTTCCGATTAGCCTGCCCTGGCATAATGAAGGTCCGACCAATATAACGATTCTTGATGAACCCTTCCCGAAATTTGACGCCGAGGTGATACGCAACTTGAATCGCTGCCGTCCGGCTCGTATCAGGCACGGGAATGACCACATCGATATCGTGGTCCGGTCTTAAACGAAGGATTTTCTTTGCTAGATAATCCCCCATACGAAGACGACTCTTGTAAACGGAGATCCCTTCCATGATCGAATCAGGTCGCGCGAGATAAACAAACTCAAACAGGCATGGTGATAGTTGTGTGTCTTCCGCGCACTGATCTCGCGTCACCATTCGGGAAGCAGTTTCAACCACCACAGCTTCACCTGGCTTAACATCGCCGACCAGCGTAAACCCAGATGTGTCGAGTGCGACTGACTCTGATGCAAACATATATTCTACGTCTCCATTTTCCTCACGTCGACCGAGAACCAATGGTCTAATCCCATACGAATCCCGGAATGCAACCAAACCAAATCCTGGAATCATCGCGACAACCGCATAAGCCCCGGTGCACCGAGCATGTACCTCTCTCACTGCCACAAACACATGCTCGGGCTCAAGCTCATCAAAATCCTGTTGAGCCAACGCATGAGCAAAGACGTTAAGGAGAATTTCCGAATCCGAACGGGTATTGATATGCCGCCGATCTCGACGAAAGAGTTCTTCCTTTAAGGAAGCCGCATTCGTTAAGTTACCATTGTGCGCCAGCGCAATACCGTAGGGTGCATTGACGTACAGTGGTTGTGCTTCATGTGAACTGGAGGTCCCCGCTGTGGGATATCGAACGTGGCCAATCCCCACGGTCCCGATCATTTCGCGCATGTGTTTTTGAAGAAAAACATCTTTGACGAGCCCGTTATCTTTCTGAAGGTAGATGCGATTACCATCCGTAGTTGCGATACCTGCCGCGTCCTGTCCGCGGTGCTGCAAAACGGTCAATGCATCATAGATGCGAACATTAACAGGTTGGATACCACTGATTGCGATTATACCACACACAGCCTCGTCTACCTCCATGAGCCCGATCCGGAACTAGCGAAGCAGTATCAGACTTTGAGAGCCGTGGATACCTAAACCGCCCACAAATGTTTCCGAAACTAGCTTGAAGACGATGGGGCACAACTTATCAGCACAATTTGTTGGATCTATCGACAGTGTCCTCATCAAACGCTAAACTAACATTTAAGCGGGATGGTCAGCGAGATGATACAAGGGCGCCTTGTTCTGTGGGCGCTTGGTTCGAGTAGTCGGAGCGAGAGATGAACGAACAACATGCGAACGAGCCTCGACAAAAGCTGTTCCAATTCCACACGGCGAGATTGCTCACATACACTTTCAGTGTGCTTATCTTGTTGCAGTCAACTGCACTCGGTCAAAATGTCACGCTCACCTATCAGGGAAACCTCTTTGACGCGAATGGTGATCCGGTCAACGCTGAGTTGAATATGACATTCAATCTCTACGAATTCGCTGATGATGGTCCAGTGTTGTGGACTGAGACCTTTCCGAGCGTCACGGTCACAAACGGCGCATTTTCAGTTGAGCTTGGCAGCACTGAACTATTGCCGGACGCCCTCACTGGCTACGGTAGTCTGTACTTAGGCGTGACGGTTGAGAATGGTGCTGAGATGACGCCTAGAATGGCAGTCGGCTCATCCTTTCAGGCTCAATGGGCTGCACAAACTTCCAACCTTGAGGGGCGCGATATAAATCCAAACTCCGTCTCCATCAACGACACACCGGTGATTGATGAAACGGGCGCATGGATCGGCGACCCGACTGGACTGGTCGGTCCCGAAGGCAACAGCATCGAACAGGTATCAATAAACGAAAATGGCGAACTGGTCATCACCATGAGTGACGCGACCACCACTAATGCTGGTGTCGTACAGGGGGCACCTGGTGCCGCCGGTCCTCAAGGAGAGGTTGGCGCAGAAGGTCCCCAGGGACCGCAAGGAGAAGTAGGACCAGTAGGTCCGCAGGATGTTCAAGGAGAAGTCGGACCACAGGGCGTCGCAGGACCGCAGGGTGTTCAAGGAGAAGTCGGGCCGCAAGGCGTTCAAGGTG
>JBMYRY010000539.1:0-2622 GCA_049602795.1 Bradymonadia bacterium | reverse complement strand
ATAAAATGAGGTTCTTTAGCTACGGTGACGCCATGTTGATCAGACGACCGGAGGGAAGATGGACTTAAATTTCCAGGTACATGCAGAGTGTTCTAAGACACACGCACGACGCGGTTCATACCAAACTACACACGGCTCAGTTGAGACACCCGTGTTCATGCCCGTTGGTACTCAAGGCTCAGTGAAAGCGCTGTCTCCAGAGGAACTAACCACATTGGGTGCCACGGTCATTTTGGGGAATACCTATCACCTTGGGCTTCGGCCTGGTGTTGAGACGTTGAAAGCCCTAGGGGGCATGCATACGATGTACAACTGGTCCGGTTCAATTTTGACCGACAGTGGCGGCTTTCAAGTGCTTTCATTATCAAAGTTTAGAAAAGTCTCGGAAGAAGGCGTCGTTTTCCGTAGCCATCATGACGGGAGCTTATTGAACCTCACGCCTGAAAAGGCGATTGAGATTCAAGCAGCGATTGGCAGCGACATTATGATGTGTCTCGATCATCTAGGGGCTACGGATGCGCCCCGGCGCGAGGTCGAAGATGCGATGGCGCGAACGACACGCTGGGCTAGCCGCTGCCTCGAAGCGAGGACCAGAGATGATCAGGCGTTGTTTGCCATTATTCAGGGAGGGACTGAAAAAGATCTCCGAACTCGACATGTTGAAGAATTGTGTAGTTTGCCTTTTGACGGCTTCGCAGTGGGTGGCTTGAGCGTGGGGGAATCGATTCCCGAGATGTATGAGACATTATTGCACACAGCGCCCCAAATGCCCAAAGATAAGCCGCGCTACCTCATGGGAGTCGGTCGTCCTCTCGACCTTGTAGAGGGGGTTGCTCGAGGCATTGATATGTTTGATTGCGTCATGCCAACAAGAAATGCCCGCAAGGGGGGCTTATTCGTCGACCGAGGGCGCGCGAAGCTCAATATTCGGAATGCGCGCTTCCAGAACGATACTCGACCAATCGATGAAGCCTGTCCCTGTTATACGTGTGCGAATTACTCACGCGGATTCATTCGCCACCAACTTAAGGCCGGTGAACTTCTCGCATTTCGATTACTTACGATTCATAATCTCGCCATTTATCTGAACTTGATGGATGAGATCAGAACAGCACTCTCTGAGAACCGATTCGATGTCTTCTACCAAGAATACGTCGCCGGTCTTGATTCGAGCGTACCGATCTGCTAAGGCTTCCGGCTCGCACACTTTTTTGGGTGACGGCCGTCCATGTCGAGTGGTCATGGAGGGGCATCATCGGAACGTGATATCGACAAATTGGGATGACCAGTGACGAACGAACTTTTCTTTATGTTGCAACAAGCACCTCCGGGCGGTGGTTTAGGGGCTGTCGTGCCTCTTCTGCTCATGTTTGTTGTGTTTTACTTTTTTCTAATCCGACCACAGAACAAACGACAGCGACAGCATCAGGATATGCTTGCCCGTCTTAAGAAGGGCGACATGATTGTGTTGTCAGGTGGTGTCGTGGGCACGATCCATACTGTGGCTGATAGTGAGTTGATGGTTGAAATTGCAGAAAAAACTCGGGTGAAAGTGATCCGAGCTCAGGTGGCAGGCGTTTACCAGAACGCTGAAACCGCTGATACGAAGGAGAAATCTTAATGGGTCAGGGAAATACGAGTAGAGCGTTCATTTTGCTCTCGCTGATCGTGGTAAGTGTTTTGATGCTCGTGCCAACTGTGGTGTCCATTGGTGACATCGGCGGTGGCATCGAAGGACTTCCAAAATGGTACACCAAAATCTTCAGCAAGAAGATGAACTTGGGACTCGACCTTCAGGGCGGTATCCATCTGCAGTACAAGGTGCAGGTAGACAAAGCTTTGGAGCGTAAAGCGGTCCAGGTGGCAGGCGCTCTTGAAGAGCGATTGCTTGAAGAATCCAAAATAAAGGCGGTTGCCACCCCGCGTACAGGCAGTACGGCTGAAGAACTCACAACCATTGATGTTGAGTTTTTGAAGGATGGGGACTCAGACGCCGTAAATCCGAAATTTCTTCGAAACTACCTCCCTGATTATCAGGTGTCTGGAACCGACGGTAAGAAGATGACGCTGCAAATGCGGGATGAGGCGATTGAATCTTTCCGTCGTGATGCCCTTGAGCAGGCGATCGAGACCATTGAGCGTCGTATCAATGCGTTTGGCGTTGCGGAAAGTACGATTTCTAAACGCGGTGAAACAGACCTCGTGGTTCAGTTGCCAGGTGTCAAAGAAGAAGACTTCGCATCAGCCAAGGCCAAACTTGCTCAGACCGGGCAGTTGCACTTCCAGATCGTTGACGATAAAGAGACCGGCACAAAGTTTTTCGAAGAACTCGCCAAAAAGCAGCCATCACCTGAGAACTACCCAGAAGGTGTGGCTAAAGACCACAAGGTGGTAAGCGGGAACGGGTTTGCCCGAAGCACATCGAGAAAGATTCTTGAGCAAATGGCGGAAGGCTTGATTGACCGTGAACATTTGATTGGTTTTCAGGAAATCTTTGTGAACCCGAATGACCCGAATTTGCGTTCGATCACGGCGTTGAACAAAGACCAAGAGCAGGAACTTCGACGCCAGAGTGTCCAGGCTGATTACATTCTCGCTGAGCAAGAAATCACTCGCGCGTAC
>JBMYRY010000538.1:0-2626 GCA_049602795.1 Bradymonadia bacterium | reverse complement strand
ACAAAGTTTCGATAGGCTGCGGGGCTTTTTGACGGTTATCGCAGTGAGCGAAGAACCAACTCAAGTAACGGTGACTGTGACAGCTCAAACTCAACAGTTGACCGGAGCAATCCCACCGTTAATGCCGGGAGACACCTTCACAACCGTGCTTAACAAATTTGATGTTTTGAATATCGAAACGGGCGCTCCAGGTGCCGACCTAACCGGTAGTCGAATCGTAGCCTCTGAAAATGTCGTTGTATTCGGAGGCAGTGAAGCGGCAAATGTACCCAACACGAATCATTGCATCTTTCCTCGTCCCGATTTGGAAGGCGGCGTGTGCGAATACGATTACGAGGCCTGCCTCGAAGGTGACGCCAATTTAGATGGCGAGAATGAGAATATCGGCTGCGATATCCAAAAAGACAACTGCTTAAGAAACATCGAGACATCATGCGCAGGAGAACCTGATCCGGAAGCTTGCGACACCGCTGCGCGCCAGGGGTGCGAAGACAACTACCTCGACTGTAAATTGATTTGTTACGAAAGTTCCGTTCGCTGCGAAACAAATTACGATTGCAACGAAGCAAACCTGAACACCTGTTGTGCCGATCACCTAGAACAACAACTTTTTCCTATCCATGCGTGGGGGCGGCAATACGTTGCAGTAAAGAGCTATGAACGTGGCAACGAGAAGGATTATTGGAGGGTCATTGCCTCTCAGGATGACACAAAGGTTGAAACGGTTCCGCCCCAGACAGTTATTCCCACGCTAAATGCGGGCGACTGGTTTGAATTTGGAAGTCGTGGCAGTTTCGAATTGATTAGCGACAAACCAATCATGGTCGGTCAATTTCTCGCCAGCGAGCACGCCCCGAACCCAAACATTCGTGACGTGCTCGAACCGGGAGATGCAGCAACAGGAGATCCAGCTTTCATTCTCGCTGTACCGGTGGAGCAATTCAGGGCCGATTTCGTATTTCTCGCCCCCGACAAATATGCTTTTGATTACGTAACAATCACCGCCCCCATCGGAGCTGAGGTCTTCTTTGACGACCTCCCGGTTGAGTCCTTTGCAGACTGGGAGCCAATTGGAGACCCAGCTTCATGGCAATCGGCACGCTTCCAAATCGCTGATGGCACACATTTTGTTCAGGGCGATGTCCCGTTAGGCGTCACGGTTTACGGCTACGATCAGTACGTATCATATGGATATCCGGGTGGTTTAAATCTCGATGTCGTAGATCCGGAAACAGGTGAAGCAATTCCTGAATCTAATGGACCCGATCAACCTCAGGAGGAAGATTAATGAAGATCCGATATCTAATTCCAACTCTGGTACTCCTTCTAGCTGCATGTGGAGATTCAGACACAGGCAGCGGTGAAGAAGATGGTCCAAACATCGAGATCAATGGTGACCTTGGTACTGCAGAGACCACCGATGCATCTCCGGATCTAGATAGCGAAGTCATTTTAAGTGGCGACGCTGGGGTCGACGTAATGGTGGACATGGCGCCGCCCTCCCAGCTTTCAATTAATTCCCTTGTGCCGAATCGAGGCTCGATCGAAGGCGGTACACAGGTGCGGATCGTTGGGGATGGCTTTACAGAGCAAACACGCTTCGATTTTGGATCCGAGCCATGCGCTGAGTTGACGATTGAAAATCCAAATCGGGCGATCTGTATTATTCCCCCAGGGACCGATATCGGCGTAGTGGACGTCAGCGCGACACGCGTCTTCAATTCTGAACGATCCACCGTTGTTGTCCCCGAAGGCTTCACTTACTTCACCCCCCTCACAATAACCATGGTCTCGCCAGAGAGAATGAATAGCGCCGGCGGTCTCCCCATTAACGTTTACGGAACAGGGTTTGTTGAGGGTACGGAAGTGCGCATAGACAACCAGCGGATAGCGACAGTTGACATCCGGTCGAGCACAGAGCTGTCCTTTATGGCACCGGCTCACGATGCCGGTCAGGTGCCGCTATTGCTGCGCAATGTCGACGGTTCGGTGGAGACATCGATTGTTTACTATGACACGCTCAAAATTGACAGCTTGAGCCCCGGTATCGGTCTGGTCACAGGTGGCGAAGAAGTCATCATTTCTGGTCATGGACTCAAGACATCCCGATTAGCGCCCGCAGTGGTGACCTTTGCCGGCGAAACTGCAGAAGTACTGGAAGGCTCGACGGACTCAACGCAACTCCGTGTGTTAACGCCATCGGTAGAGGCAGCGGGTCTGGTCGATGTCACGGTTTCCACAGGCGTTGTTGAGACGACTGCCGAAAATGCTTTTCTTTACTACGAAGTGCAGGGCTCAGATTTCGACGTTTTTGGCGTCGCCCCCGACAGAGGAAATGTTCTTGGTGGTGACCTTATCGATATTGCGGGCCAAGGCTTTACCGAGGATGCATTTGTACTAATTGATGGCACACCTGCGATTGACTGCCTCACAATCTCGGTTAATCGGATTAGCTGCGCAACGCCCATCGGCCGTGAAGGCCAGGTCGATGTGGAGGTAGTTCAAGATGGACTTCCCATAACCTTGCCGCTGGCGTTCACCTATTTCCGAGCAATATCACTTGTGTCCGTGGATCCTGTTCGAGGCGCAATATGTGGCGGGGCTCAAGTCCTAGCGCGAGGCACTG
>JBMYRY010000537.1:0-2626 GCA_049602795.1 Bradymonadia bacterium | reverse complement strand
GGAGTCGTAATGCCAACGAAGCACATTCTCTTGGTCGAAAAAGAGCCGCAAAACAGACGCTTACTTGAGGTTTCTCTCAGCAAGGCTGGATTCGAAGTTGATGTGGCTACGTCTATGAGTGAAGCCCTAGCAATCACCGACGTCCATGCACCGAACGTAATTATATCGGGAACAGAATTAGACGGTCCGAGTGGCTTCGACCTGTGCAAAGCGGTACGCGAACGCGGCTCACTTAACAATATTCCGTTCTTATTTCTGAGTGAAGATACTTCAATCGATGCCAAAGTACGCGGCATTGAACTGGGTGCGGACGACTACCTCATTCGGCCGATCTACATCAAAGATTTGATCGCTCGAATCGAAACGCTGATTACCCAGCGCAATCGAGCAACCGATGCTGAGACTAATACGATGCGAGGAGAACTAGAGTCTATCTCCGTAGTCGAATTAATCCAATCCATGTCTAGAGACAGCAAGGACGGCACGGCACGGATCGATGGAGAGGACTCACGAGGCTCTATTTGGTTCAGAAGTGGTCAAATTATCGATGCCACTGTCGATAATTTACAAGGCGAAGCAGCGCTGTTTCGGATGATACGCTGGGACAAAGGGCACTTTGAGATTGAATTTCAAACCCCGGAACGAATCGTCGCAATCAGACGCTCGGTTGAAGAACTGATTCACGAAGCACTTAACCAGACAGAATTGTGGAATCAATTATGCCAACAACTACCGGCGCTATCGACGATTTGTCAGGTAAATTTTGACGAACTATCGAACCAATTGGGTCAAATGCCGGATACCCACACCGCCCTGATCCGTCATATTGACGGAGAGAAATCTATTCTTGACGTCGTGAACAGCTCTAATCTCTCTGATGTCGAGGCATTGAATATTTTCAATCAGTTGTTCTTTGAAGGCGTCGTAAACGGAAGTGCCGCTACCCCTGTGCGTGCAGAGGGCGAATCAGTTGATTTGCAACTTGGAGATCTGGGCGATGCATTTGTAAACGCGATTGAGAATAAGGTCTCTCAGTCTACCGTTGCAAACCACGACGTAACTGAAGCACCGCCCATCAAAGAACCCGAAGAACTAATGCCGCCAGTAGCCAATCTGATAACTGCCTCGGCTGTATACGAGGAAGAGCCCGACATCGACGATGACGATATACATGAATATAAATCGAGCGACACATCGAGTATCGAAACCCCGTCGGTCACCACTCCCTCTGCTTCACAATCGTTTTGGGATCTGAATGAGTCCACAAAGGATGTTGAAGCTTCTAATTCCGAGTTTGACTCCCATTTCAAGCAACAAGGCGATGAACCTAGTTCGTTCCCGTCAATGCAGGGTGAGACACTTACTGACGCCATTGACGAGGCAGACTTTTTCGATGCACCAACTGAGGCACAAAGCTATGAAGACGAAGGCTTCATGTTCGATGATGAGGACGTCGCGCCTGCGCCCGGCGGTGGACGTAAAGTCGCGATCATTCTCCTACTCTGCCTAGTGCCCGCAGTCATCTATATCTTCGCGCGAGACCGTATCAAACCACTCGAATTCGACAAGCGAGACCTCAATGAAAAATGGGCTGAGTCGGCGGTCAATGGTCTCCCTCCAACCGGAAAAACGGTGGCGCTCGATGCCGGCTGGAACATACCGAGCTTAAATGACGGGGGTCTTTTGCCGCCTGCTCCAGGAAGCGACGATACATTCCAACAGTCCCGCTCGGTCCGCAACACAGAAGTTGCGCCCGTCCAGAGTTCAGAGCAAGCCGCAATGAAGCCTGTTGATACAAGCAAAGATGAAGCAAAAAGTATTGAAGCTGGCAATACGGCGACGCCCGAACAGAAAAAGGAAGCTGCTGAATTAATTGAAAAAAGTGTCAAAGAGATCGATGCCGAAGCTTTCAAATCTGCCGCTACTCTTCTCGAAAAGAGTCTTGCTCTCGATCCAAGCAACATCAAAGCCCTCCGTTTGAACGCCTTAGTCCACGTTGAACTAAACAAGATGGAAGATGGGATTGAGTTTGCTCTCAAAGCTATTCGCCTAGGTGCGACCATTGAAGATACAACGGAACTGTATCAGTTGCTGGGTCAAGCCTACCAAAGTCTCGGACAAGTCAAGGAAGCGCGTACCGCATACGAAAACTTCTTGACAGTGGCGCCCAAATCAAAGAATCCGCAAACAAAGCAAGCGATGCAATTTATCCGGCAGTTGCTTGGGAGTCTTAACGAGGGAAATTAGTATTGTGAAAATTCTTGCCATCGAAACAAGTTGTGATGAGACAGCAGCAGCGGTTGTGGAAGATGGGCATTGCGTCCTCAGCGATCCGATCGCGAGCCAAATCGACGTTCATCGAAAATTCGGCGGAGTTGTACCCGAGCTTGCTAGCCGAAATCATATAATCGACATTATTCCGGTCGTTGAGGAAGCATTGTCGCAAGCCCACTGTGACTGGTCAGATATTGATGCAATTGCCGTGACTCAAGGTCCTGGTTTAGTCGGCGCATTATTAGTCGGAATTCAGGTTGCACAAACGCTCGCGTATCTGCACAAAAAGCCCATGATTCCGGTACACCACCTTGCTGGACACCTGCATGCTGTCAATTTACATCGACCTGAT
>JBMYRY010000536.1:0-2626 GCA_049602795.1 Bradymonadia bacterium | reverse complement strand
TTCTGACGGTGTCTTCCGTGACAAATGTAACCGGCAGCCCTTCTTTGTGGGCAAAAGCAATGGCTTCCCCACTCAATTTCAATAGTCGGTCAAGATCCCAGTCCTCTGTGTACTGACGGATCGGACTGGTGCCGAGAAAGGCAAGCACTTCGATGGCGATGCCTGCCTTTTGGCTAATTTCAACGATGGGGATAATGTCATTGACGTGCGTGCGAGCAGCACAGCCTGGTTTGATCTTGAGCCCATTATCTGCGATGTGCTTTGCGAGAACAGTGACATCCTCCACGGCTCGGCTGCCCGCTCCAGGCAGACCTAGATCGATTGCATTGATTCCGAGACTTTCCTCAATTTCCAAGATTTGTAGCTTTTGGTCAATATTCGGATCTGAGACTGATGGACCCTGAATGCCATCTCGCATCGTCTCATCGAAGAATTCAATGTCAGGTGCCAGATTATTTCGACGTCCCTTAAGGTTCCAATTGTAGATTAAGTTAGGGTCCTTATTGATGAGCATCAGTTTACCTCAACGATCACTGCGATGCCTTGTCCTCCACCGATGCATGCGCTACCAAGTCCATATCTTCCGCCACGGCGGCGGAGTTCATGTAAAAGATGAGCCGTGATTCGTGCACCTGATGCGGCTAATGGATGCCCAAGCGCGATCGCGCCCCCATTCACATTCGTTTTGTCACGGGGAAGTTCGAGTGCCTTTTCAACCGCTAAATACTGGGGCGCAAATGCTTCGTTAACTTCGATAAGGTCCATATCGGTGACGCTGAGTCCTGCTTTTTTTAACGCTATCTTTGCGGCTGGAACTGGACCAATCCCCATGATTTCAGGGTCACATCCACTCACGCCCCAAGCGACCAGACGTCCGATGGTCGACCAACCCTTCTCTTTAGCCGTCGACTCATTTGCAATCAGCAATGCTGCAGCGCCATCGCAAATCCCACTTGCATTGCCGGCAGTGACGACACCGTCCTTTTTGAACACTGGTCTTAATTTCGTCATGCCATCTAGAGTGGAGCCCGCTCGGGGGTGCTCGTCGGTATCAAATACTGTTTCACCTTTGCGGGTCTTGAGGGTAATTGGCGCTATCTCATTGGTGAAAGCCCCGGCGCTGTGACCAGCCTGCCATCGATTTTGGCTTTCGACGGCGTATTCATCACATTCAACGCGAGAAATGTCATATTTCTCGGACAGATTCTCCGCGGTAATAGCCATGGGCATTCCGGTGAAAGAGTCGGTTAGGCAAGACCACAGTGAGTCTTCGAGTTCAGGGGGACGTCCAAAGGGTAGACCGTCTCTGGCGCCTCGAACGATGTGCGGTGCCTGTGACATTGACTCGGTACCTCCGACGAGTACGACGTTCGCATCGCCGGTCATGATTTCTCGCGCGCCTGCTGTAATGGCTTCAAACCCAGAGCCACAAAGTCGATTAACCGTTAAGGCTGGTACCTCAATGGGTAGTCCGCTTCTGAGTCCGACGTGGCGAGCGAGGTAGATTGCATCCTTAGAAGTCTGGAGGACGTTGCCAAAGTAAACGTGGTCAATCTCGTCAGCTCGGATGTCGCTCGCATCGATGGTTGCTTTTGCGGCGGAGACTCCGAGATCTGTTGCAGTGAGTTTCTTAAGTGCGCCATTGAATGTGCCAAAGGCAGTTCTTTTGGCGGCTAGAAAAACGATTCCGGGTAAACGTGTGCTCATGGCGTCAATTCCTCATCATATCATGTTCTGAATGCGGCTGATTCTCCGCGTCGGGCTATACACTAGCGCTATTCGCACTCATCGTCCATAGATGTCTGCTTCAAGCGGTCTGAGCAAGTTCTAAGAGCACGCCGCCTGTGGATCTGGGGTGGATAAAGGCAACCATCATGTCATGTGCGCCTCTCCGAGGGTGTTCATCAATTAGTTGGACGCCGAGTTCGCGGTAGCGTGCCAAGACCGACTCGACATCTTCGACTTCAACACAGAGGTGATGAATGCCGGGGCGATTCTTGTTCAGGTATCGCGCGATCGGTGAGGTCTCGGCTGTGGCTTCTAGGAGTTCGAAGTGACTTTCACCGACAGAGAAAAATGCGGTCCTTACCTGCTGATCTTGTACTTCCTCGACTCGCTGTACACTTTGACCAAAGAGGGCTTCATACGCCGGTATAGCGGTATCTAGGTCAGGAACTGCAATGCCGACATGATGGATTCGTATGAAATAAGGTGCATTCTGTAGGTCTTGAATGTTCAGTGTGTGTGGTTCTGTCATTGATCTTGACTCCATGTAAATCGGATAAGTGGTCCTCGAAGTGAACAGCCCATCGGGAATGCTTCGCGTACAGGATACCAACTTAAATGTCCGTGGTCACTATTCGACCATAATTGCTTTACTGAATTACCCTCTTGCTTCGTCCACTTTTGCGCATGGAGGCGGTTTTGGATTTTTCCGATATGCTCATCCTGAGCAAAGCCATTTTTGTACCAGATCATGAACGAAATGTTGTGTTGAGTCGGACTGATTTCATCATTCATACTGATTGTGCGCCGAGTCGTTGTCTTCGTCATCAGAGCCTTTAGCACGTTGGGTAAACGTGGCGGCAAACCGAGATGATGTGGACGTCCACATCGTCGTTTTGAT
>JBMYRY010000535.1:0-2638 GCA_049602795.1 Bradymonadia bacterium | reverse complement strand
CGATCTTTTGATAAAGCGCTTGATTTCGATCCGAGTTTTCTTGAAGCATTCGAAGCGATTGCCAACATCTTGAATCAGGACCGAGATTATGCACGGCAGGATCGATACTACCGAAAGATGCTCAAGCGAGCGTTGGAAAATAAGCTTGAAGACAAACTCGTTTTCACTCTCGGTAAAGGACTTGGGGAAATCAACCGAACTCGACTGAAGAATTATTCTGAAGCGATAAAGGCGTACAAGATTGCCTTGGTTCGAAAGCCTGACGACATCGATACTCACAAGATTATTGCTCAGCTATACGAGTTAGAGGATGACAGTGAAGCAGCCATTGCTCAATATGCGCTTCTTCTCAAGCACGATCCTAGAAGTGTCGAAACCTATCGCAACATGAAGAAACTCTACCTTGAGTTGGGACGCTTCGATGAAGCGTGGTGTGTTTGCCAAGCTTTATGTTTCCTGCAAGTCGCAAATGAAGAAGAGCAGGAATTCTTCGCTAAGCGTCGAGCGCGTTCCTTAAAGGGAGCTGCGGCATTGACACAGCAGCAGTGGGCTTTGATAAATCACCCACTTAAAAGTGCATATCTTGATCAACTGCTGTCTATTTTATACCCAATCCTGATGCCAGCTATGGCGCGAAATCTGAAAGACTTTGGTCTTCATCGTCGAAAGAGTGTTGTCGATTCGAATACTGAGATTCCAGTGAACGTGGTGTTTACCCATGTTCAAAAGATTACGGGTCTGGGCCGTCCAACGGTGTACCAAGGCATGCAGAATGTGCGTGGTGTGCTGAACATTAACACCAATCCGCCTAGTGTTGCGATTGGTCCAGACGTGTTGCAGCCAAGCAGTGTTCAGAGTTTGTGCTTTGATATTGCCCGCGGCTCGTTTCTCGGTGCTCACCCCTATCTCCTGGCGTCTTTTCCTGAAGATGCGGATTACAAAGCGCGTCAGTTAAGAGTCAAAAAGACGCTCTATTCCCTGATGAAAGTGATTAATCCGGCATCCCAAGCGCAACATGATCCAGGTCTCGTGGAATTATTTTCAACGCAGTTACAAGCTGACGGGTTGAGAGTGGTCACGAAACTTTTGGGTGAAATGTCTCAGGATGCGGCAACGCACCTTGATGCGACTCGCTGGCTTGATGGCGTCGATTTGACGGCTGATCGTCTCGGGCTGTTGTGCTCCAATGACCTCGCTCATGCTGTCAATGCAATGAAGAGTGGCGCGTGTAATGTCGGCAAGATGGAGATGGCGGACAAGATCAAGGAGTTAATCGTATTCTCGGTTTCGCCTGAGTATATGGCGCTTCGAACGGCCCTTGGTATTGCACAGCAGTAATGGGAACAACGACAGACGCCGGACAACTCTATGTCGTAGCTGTCCCAATTGGTAATCTTGAAGATATTACGTTGCGTGCGCTAAGGATTCTGGAAGAAGTTGATCTGATCCTTTGTGAAGACACGAGAACCACTGGCAAATTGCTAGAGTTACTTGGTCTCCCTAAACGGCCGATGTTAAGTCTTCATGATCACAATGAATTAGCTCGAACCGAGAAAGTCCTGCAAAAGCTTAAATCTGGGCTTACGCTTGCTTTGGTTAGTGACGCCGGTACCCCGGTCATCAGTGACCCTGGCGAACGTCTCATCGCAAGCCTTATTCAAAACGATGTGAGCGTCAGCCCGATCCCCGGACCATGCGCTTTGATTACGGCACTGTGTAGTGCAGGTTTACCGAGCGGTAGCTTCACGTTTTTAGGGTTCCCACCGACAAAGCCTGGCGCATTAGCTCGTCATCTGAACGGGTATGCCAAGAGCCCCCACACCCTTGTGTTTTATGTAGGACCACATCACCTAGACAAATTTCTCACTCAAGCAGTGACATGTTTTGGTGAAGCGAGACGCGTGGTTGTTGGTCGAGAATTAACAAAGAAGTTTGAGGAGTTTATCCGTGGGACGCTCGGAGAGGTGAGAGAACTCTTAACCACCGTTCGCGGCGAAGTCGTTGTCCTCATTGAGGGACAATTAGAGAGCGAGGCGCCTTCCGAGGAGCAAATTGTAATGGAACTGGAGTTACTCTTGGCGCAGGGCGTTAAACCAACAGCTGCAGCGAAAAGTGTTGCGAAGTCGCTCGGGTGCTCGCGTGATGAAGTATACAAAATTGGTCTTCGATTGAAAGCTGGAACTCATTGACGAATGCGAGCGTCCAGCCTACTCTTTTTTAATTGATTTTGACCCTTAGCCTTAGGCGCACTGGAGCAGATTTATGTCTCAGATCATTAGAACTCGGATAGAACCACGAAGTACGCAATTTACTAAGAATCGTGAGTCGAATTTAGAAAGCATAGATACGCTTGGTGAAGCGCATAAAGCCGCGCTTGCCGGAGGCGGTCAAAAATATGTTGACCGTCATTTGTCGAGAGGAAAATTGTTGCCACGCACGCGCATTGAAATGCTGCTCGACCGAGATAGTCCATTTCTGGAACTCTGCGCGCTTGCGGGACATCGTGTTGGGGGAGGGCTCAAGACCGGTGCAAGTATTATTGGCGGCATTGGGGTTGTCAGTGGGGTGGAGTGTATGGTCATCGCCACCGAGTCAACCATCAAAGGTGGCGCGATGAATGAGTATTCGGTACTCAAGA
>JBMYRY010000534.1:0-2645 GCA_049602795.1 Bradymonadia bacterium | reverse complement strand
GGTCAAGATATTAGTGTCAAGGCCGAGGCTTCGCTGGAATGTATTGCTACGGGCGGTGATTTGGAAGTCACTTACCGGCGTTTGTCGAGGTGCGACTCATGTGAAGGAAGCGGATGTAAACCTGGTGCAAGACCACTTCAATGCGGAACCTGTGGCGGTGGTGGTCATGTCCGAGGGCAAGGTTTCTTCAGTCTTCCGAGGACATGTGGCACGTGTCAAGGTCGGGGTCATGTGATCACCGACCCATGTCTTAAATGCCAAGGTGCTGGTCGAGCTAAATCTCCTGTCACATTGCGGGTACCGGTTCCCCTGGGGATGACGGACGGTTATCGCCTACGGGTGGATGGGGAAGGGCACGAAGGGTCTGGTGGAGGGCAAAATGGCGACCTGTACATTGTCATCTCACACCAAGCACATGAACAGTTTACGCGCCAAGGAGCTGATCTCCATTGCACAGTACCGATTTCATTTCCCAAAGCTGCTCTTGGTGGGGTGATTTTTGCCCCCACGTTGGGAGAGCCAGTAAAGATCAAGGTGCCACAAGGGACGGATTCAGGAAATACCCTCCGAGTGAAGGGGAGAGGTCTGCCCCATCTTAACGGAACTGCCCTTGGGCATCTCTACGTGACATTGAGGATTCAAACGCCCTCCGATTTGTCGAGTGAACAGAGAAGCCTCTTGGAGGCATTCGAAGCGTCTCTCTCGCCGTCTGATGAAAAACAGTTGAAGAACTCGCCGGGGCTCATATCGTGGTTCAAGAGGCTCTTTTGAACCAGTTGCTTTAGGTTGGGACAACCAGTTCACTCAGCAATGCCGACAAGATGTGTGCACTCTGCGTGCGAGCATGACCTTGATTTGAGTGAGAGGCTGCTGGCGTGACGCGATGGGCTAGGCAGGGTATCACTAGTCGCTTGATGTCATGAGGTGTCACATAGGTTCTTTCCTGTAGCAGCGCGTGTGCTTTAGAAGCTTTCAAGAGCGTGAGTGCGCCACGGGGGCTGACTCCGATCTTTAGCTCGTTTCGGGTACGCGTGCCGTCGACAATGTCTTGAAGGTAGCTCAGCACATCCTCGTCGCAGTGAACCTCTTCAACTTGAGCTTGTAGTTCAATTAGCGTTTCGAGTGAGACGATAGGCGCGTCGACGCTTCGGTCGGTCATTGATTTGTGCGCGAGGAGTTGTCTCTCCGCTTCGCGATCCGGATATCCCATTTCGATAGCCATCATGAATCGGTCCAATTGGCTCTCCGGGAGAGCAAAGGTTCCTTCGAAACTAAGGGGGTTTTGAGTGGCGATCACCATAAATGGCTTCGGTAAGGCATGGGTCGATCGGTCGACGGAAACTTCCCGTTCGTTCATCGCTTGAAGCAAACAAGATTGTGTCTTGGGTGCTGCTCGATTGATCTCGTCTGCAAGCACGAAGTTGGCAAAGATCGGTCCGGGCGTGAACTCGAATTGCTCCACGGATTTTTTATAGACCTGAATGCCAATGACGTCCATTGGCAGTAAATCGCTGGTGAATTGAATACGTTGATATTGCCCTGTGAAGGCTCCCGCCAGCTGACGGGCTAAGGTCGTTTTGCCGACACCTGGCACGTCTTCCAAAAGGAGGTGCCCGCCACCCAGCAAGGTTGTGAGTGCTAGGTCGATCACTTCGGCTTTGCCAAGGATGAGCGAATTGAGGCGCTCGCGTAGTGATCTAAGCACCGATGCTTGCTCGCTATCCGGTTTTGTCAACAGAGTCGGCTTGCTCACTTGGGCTTCCTTACGCGAGGTCCTAGAGGGATTCTACCACTGATTTGGATGCTAAATTGTACTCATCGTCGCAAATAAACGACGACTGTCCAAAAAAATCACTGTGTTTTTCAGAATTGACCTTGTAGAACCGATGGAATAAATACGTTCTGATTGACGGATGGATTCGTCAGCCAGATGTATGATCATTGGAGAGATTTAGTATGGCAGCAACTCAGCCTACAGCGCTCGTGATTGTGGAATCGCCAACCAAAGCGAAAACAATTAGGAAATATTTGGGGTCTAATTACGTTGTTGAAGCGTCTATGGGACATGTTAGAGACCTAGCATCTTCAGCTTCGGAAATTCCAGCAGAGCATAAAAAGAAACCCTGGGCGCGACTGGCAGTCGACGTAGAAAATGGGTTTAAACCCATTTATGTTGTGCCATCTGAGAAGAAGAAAGTTGTTTCGGAACTCAAGAAAGCCCTCAAGGGCGCGGATGTTCTCTATCTCGCGACGGATGAAGACCGCGAAGGTGAGGCAATTGGATGGCATCTTCTGGAGGTTCTTAAACCAAAAGTTCCGGTGCATCGTCTCGTCTTTCACGAGATCACTGAAAAGGCCATTAAAGGTGCGCTCGAAACGCCAAGAGAACTGGACATTGGCTTAGTAACGGCGCAAGAAACCCGACGCGTTCTAGATCGCCTTGTAGGCTACGAAGTATCGCCTCTACTTTGGCGGAAAATTGCCCGTGGTCTTTCGGCGGGTCGTGTTCAGAGTGTAGCCGTTCGCCTGTTGGTGATTCGAGAGCGTGAACGTAGTGAATTCGTTGGCTCAGACTGGTGGAACCTAAAGGCGCGTTTAGTTACCGGCAAGACAGGCTTTGATGCCTCAATGGTCAAGTACGGTGA